>DNNY01000069.1 GCA_003497765.1 Oceanospirillaceae bacterium | reverse complement strand
AAAGCCCATTTCATGGGTTACACAAATCATGGTCATGCCTTCTTCTGCCAGTTCCACCATGGTGTCGAGTACTTCTTTGATCATCTCCGGATCAAGGGCTGAAGTGGGTTCGTCAAATAGCATAATATTTGGCTTCATACATAGAGAGCGAGCAATGGCGACACGCTGCTGCTGACCACCTGAGAGCTGGCCAGGGTATTTATCCGCTTGTTCTGGGATTTTTACGCGCTCGAGAAAATGCATGGCAATATCTTCAGCTTCTTGCTTAGGCATCTTGCGCACCCAAATCGGCGCTAAAGTGCAGTTTTCCAGAATCGTTAAATGCGGGAATAGATTAAAGTGCTGGAAGCACATGCCTACCTCACGCCGCACAGCATCAATATTCTTTAGGTCGTTGGTCAGCTCGGTACCATCAACAATAATATCACCTTGTTGATGTTCCTCTAGACGGTTGATGCAGCGAATCATGGTGGATTTGCCGGACCCAGAAGGGCCACATACAACGATACGCTCACCCTTGCGAACCTTTAAATTAATGTCCTTTAATACGTGAAAGTCGCCATACCACTTATGCATATTGTTTATTTCGATACAAATATCGTTGTTGGCGCTAGTTTGTGTTTCTGACATGGTTTAGAAACCTCGTGATTTTTAGTGTTTGTGTTCAGTATTGAGTTTGTTCTCCAAGTACAAGGAGTAACGCGACATACCGAAACACGAAATAAAGAAGAAGATGGCGACAAATAGGTAAACCTCAGTAGATAAACCAAACCATTCGCTACTGGCAAGAGATTGCTTACCAATACCGATGGGATCCATTAACTGGATAATACTTACCAAGGTGGTGTCTTTGTATAGCCCGATAAAGGTATTTACGATACCGGGAATAGAAATCTTAAGGGCCTGAGGTAGGATAATAAAGCGTACCGATTGCCAGTAATTTAGTCCTAGGGCCTCAGCAGCTTCCTTTTGACCTTGGGGTAATGCTTGCAGACCACCCCGAATAACTTCTGCCAAATAGGCTGCCGAGAATAACACCACCATAATCAAGACGCGCATTAACAAATCAAATGTTGTCCCCGGTGGTAGGAAATAGCTCAGCATGGTAGATGCGATAAACAACAATGTAATCAGCGGTACGCCACGGATAAACTCGATAAAGGTGACACAGAAGATGCGGATAACAGGCAACTCTGATTGACGACCTAGTGCCAGCAATATGCCTAATGGTAAGGAGAAGGCAATACCAGTTACACCAACAACCAGGGTTAGCATAACGCCACCAAAGTCGGAAGTAGGAACAGGCTCAAGACCAGCGCCACCAACCAATAGCCAAGCAGCTATAAATGGGAATGCTAAAGCATAATAAAAACCATATTTGCGTGCTGGGAAGCGATCCCATAACACGGCGGCAATAGCCACAGCTAGCAACACAACAGTTAAGTCTATGCGCCAGCGCAGGTGCTCGGGATAGTAGCCATAAACAAATAACTTAAAGCGCTCTGCAATAAACGCCCAACAGGCGCCATCACCTTGTGCGGCACATTCTTTACGGTTGTTACCGGTCAGTACTGAGTCTAGGAAAAACCAATCAACCATGGGTGGCAGAAGTTTGTAGAGCACCCAAAGAACGATTAATGTCACGATAATATTGGCCGGACTCGAGAATAAGTTGGAACGCAGCCAATGCATTGGGCCTACAGTGCCAGCCGGCGGTGGTAAATCAGGATGATTACCGGGAGTATAGTTTGTCATATTCATAATTGGATCACTCAACGGCTAACTAGCTTAATGCGATTGTTATACCAATTCATAATTGAAGAAATCACTAACGATAGAATTAGATAAATGGTTAAGACGATGGCAAAGGACTCCATTTCACGCCCTGTTTGGTTAAGTGAAATGCCCCCTATAGTTGCCGTAATGTCCATGTAACCAATAGCAATAGCCAAAGATGAGTTCTTAGTAAGGTTTAGATATTGGCTGGTAAGTGGTGGAATAATCACCCGCAAAGCCTGGGGGATTACTACTAGGCTTAAGGTGCGAGAAGGCTTCATGCCTAAAGCATATGAAGCTTCGGTTTGGCCATGACTAATTGCCAAAATACCACCACGCACAATTTCACCAATAAAGGCAGCTGTATAAAGGGCAAGAGCAAATAGGAGGGCAATAAACTCGGGGCGAATTACCATGCCGCCTTTAAAGTTAAAGCCTTTTAGTGCAGGCACTTCCCAAGTAATAGGGCTGCCAATAACAAAATAAATCAATACCGGTGCAACAATGACGGCACCAAAGGTAATCAAATTGACTGGGTATGTTTTACCAGTCGAATCTTGTCTGCGTTTAGCGTATGCACGAAACCAGAAACTAAACAAAATCCCGACAACAAAAGTCCCTAAGACAACCCACATACCGGTCTCAAATGTTCCAGTTGGGGACATTAAGCCTCGGTTTGAGAGGAAAAAGGTGTCGTTAAAGTTAAAGGCCTGTTTGGTCTTGGGCATGGAATGCACAATCACGCCATAGATCAACAAAATATGTAATAAGACAGGCACATTACGCATATATTCGATATAAACGTAAGCAAGTTTTTGGGTGAGCCAGTTATTAGACAGGCGCATTACACCCAAAATAAAGCCTAAAATGGTCGCTAGAATAATGCCCAGTACTGCAATAAGAAGTGTGTTGAGTAACCCTACTAGCCCTGCCATAAAATGGGTTGAGCGTGAGTCGTATGCAATTAAGGTTTGGTTAATATCGTAGGATGCAGTATCGAATAAAAAGGTGAAGTTTATATCTTTACCCTGTTCCGCCATGTTGATCACAGCATTGTTGATCACAAAGGCAAAGAAGCCCAGGATTATGGCAAAGGAAACTATTTGTAAAATAACTGAACGGGAGTCTTTATCGTTCCATAGTTTCGAGATGCGATTGCTAGAAGTTGTATTACTAGTCATAAAAAAAGCCGGCAGGAAATTTGGCGCACTGTTTAGTGGCCTTTTTAATCATAAACTTCTGGGGCGCCAACAGGCGCCCCAGAATAATAGATAAATTAATTATCTAATGGGAGCAGCATATAAGATACCACCATCAGTCCATAGTGCATTAGTACCACGCGCTAGGCCAAGAGGCGTGTTAACGCCTACATTACGCTCAAAGATCTCACCGTAGTTACCTACAGCTTGAATTGCACGTACAGCCCAAGCTTTATCTAGACCGATCTGCGCACCAAAGTCTTTGGTGTCTGCGCCAGCACCAATTAGACGGTTGATACCAGGATCATTAGAATCAGCAGAAGCTACTAAGTCGGCAACGTTAGCAGAAGTAATGCCCATTTCTTCAGCATTGATCAAAGCGTTAACAACCCACTTGCCAATGTCAGCCCACTGGTCGTCGCCATGGCGAACAGCACCACCCAGAGGTTCTTTGGAGATGATTTCTGGGAATACAATGTGAGCACTTGGATCTTCCAAAGCAGCTTTAGTAGAAGCCAAGGCAGAAGCGTCAGTAGTTAGTACGTCACAACGACCAGCGGCGTAGTTAGATAGAGACTCGTCGAAGTCTTTTACTGGTACTGGCTCGTAGGACATGCCGTTAGAACGGAAGTAGTCAGCTAGGTTAAGCTCAGTAGTAGTACCCACTTGGATACATACAGAAGCACCGTCAAGTTCAGTAGCAGAGCTAACACCTAAATCGGCTGGAGCCAAGAAGCCCTGCCCATCATAATAAGTTACAGGTAAGAAGGTCATTTGAAGACCAGCGTCACGACCCATGGTTTCAGTGGTGTTACGGAATAGAATATCACCTTCACCAGAAGCCAATACAGTAAAGCGTACTGCAGAGGATGCAGGTACAAACTTAACTTTCTCGCCATCACCTAAAACGGCAGCAGCTACAGCGCGACAAAAATCAACGTCAAAGCCTACATAGCGGCCATTGGCGTCAGTGGAAGAAAAACCAATTGTGCCAGTAGATACAACACATTTTAGTTCGTCTGCTGCACGAACATCATCAAGAGTAGATGCTTGGGCAGCGCCAGCAGCCATGGCAGTCATGGCCAAGCTGGTGAAAACCTTGCTAATTAATTTCATAATAAAAGCCTCCTAAGGCTAAGTTTGTTTTTTCGGTTATTGTTTTATTCACGTGAGTAAGGGCAATAAATATTAAATGCAAAAAAACCTTACTTAGTTTGATAATAATTAAAAGAGTTGTTTATGTAAACTGCCTTAAATTTACTATAAGAAATATTTTTCTTATTAGGAACAATATCTGCTAATTAGAACAAAATTTGTGTTTCAGATGCGACATAATTTTGTGCATCACTTTTTTGGGACTCATTTCTCCTAGTCTTTGATTAATCTAGCAAAGATTTTTATTTAAGAGACATAAATCATGACTATTGAGTCATTATAATGAGGATTAGCTATAACACTTGTGGTTTGCTAGACAGATACATATTCTTGTCGTGAACCAATCCAGCGTTGTATCAGAGCTTGGCTTTGGTGAGGGTGTTGCAAATAATACTCGGCTAGCTTATGCACCTTAGGTAACAAATGCGCATCACGCAGCAAATCGGCAATGCGAAGACTGATGGCGCCTGCTTGGCGGGTACCTAGTACCTCGCCTGGTCCGCGTAACTGCAGGTCCTTTTCTGCAATCACAAAACCATCATTGGACTCCCGGAGAATATTCAAGCGCTCTCTCGCCAATCGGGATAAAGGTGTTTGGTACATAAGTAAGCAAAAACTATGGGCTTGACCGCGCCCAACACGACCACGTAGTTGATGTAATTGCGCAAGGCCCAAGCGCTCGGCATTATCAATAATCATTAAATTAGCATTGGGAATATCAACGCCGACTTCAATAACGGTTGTGGCTACTAGTAGATCTAACTCTCCGGTTTTAAAACGCGCCATAATATTGGCTTTCTCATCAGCTGACATACGCCCATGCACTAAACCAATAGTTAAACTTGGTAGGGCTTGGGTCAGTTGGGTTGCTGTTTCCTCTGCGGCCTCACATTGCAGTTCTTCAGAAGCTTCGATTAGTGGGCAAATCCAATACACCTGCTGTTGTGCTGAACAGGCACTTTCCACCCGGGCAATCACTTGATCGCGTTTATTATTACTAATCACCACTGTATTGATGGGTTTGCGACCCGGAGGCAGTTCATCAATAATGGAGTGATCTAAGTCACCATAAGCACTCATGGCTAAGGTACGTGGAATCGGGGTAGCACTCATTATAAGTTGGTGAGGGGTTGAGCCTGGCGGAGCCTTCTGCAATAAGGTTTGACGCTGAGCCACACCAAAACGATGCTGTTCATCAACGATGACTAGCCCCAACTGATGATAGATAACCGCGTCCTGAAATACAGCATGAGTGCCGACAATCACCTGTGCTGTGCCATCGGCAATAGCAGCTAGGGACTCACGACGCTCTGCAGTTTTTTGCTTGCCAGCTAGCCAAGTAATAGCAATGCCCATGGGCTGTAGCCATTGCTGAAAATTATGCAGATGCTGCTCGGCTAGTATTTCCGTTGGCGCTAAGATGACTACCTGATAGCCACTATCGATGGCTTGGCAGGCTGCAAGGGCAGCGACTATGGTCTTGCCAGAACCAACATCTCCTTGCACCATGCGCAGCATGGGTTTGTGTTGTAGGGTATCAGTTTGGATTTCTTGCCACACTCTTTGTTGCGCATTGGTTAAGGTAAAGGGTAATTGCTGACCAAGCTGGTCAGCGTTGGTGCTATTGGCGACAAAGGCAGGTGCTGGACTATGGCTGGCTTGGGCACGAGCTTGGCGCAAACACAATTGCTGAGCCAGTAATTCTTCAATAATTAGCCTTTGATAGGCCGGCGAGGAGGCAGCCTCACTAAGCTCAAAAACCTGCTTTGTAGCAGGGAAATGAAGTTGTTGCAGAGCATCAACAATGGGAGGTAGGCCATATTGCTTAATAATGGTCTGAGTGAGTAACTCTGGCAACCAATGAGTATTATTAGCATAAGCTTCCCAAGCTAGACCAACTAGCTGCCGCATACGTGCCTGACTAATTCCCTCAGTAGTGGGATAGACTGGTGTTAGTTTATCTTCCAAAGGCGGCGGTGCATCATTAAATAACCGATACTCTGGATGCACCATTTCTAAACCCTGAGGGCCAGGTCTGACTTCGCCAAAACAGCGTATGCGTTTGCCTCTGACAAAAGCTTTTGCTTGATTAGCATGAAAATGGATAAAGCGCAGATTGAGCCGCGAACCATTTTCTTCTAATTGAACTTGTAAGCTGGTGCGGCGGCCTCTTTGCAGGGCACTACCCATAACTTCAGCCTCGATTAGGCAGCTTTGCCCAAGCTTAAGGTGAGCTAAGGCGACAGTGCGAGTTCTATCTTCGTAACGTAAAGGCAGATGTAATAACAAATCGATCAAATCATGAATATGCACTTTAGCTAGCTTTTCTGCTAGCGACTTGCCAACACCACTAAGGCTGGTGACTGAGGGTATAGCTTGGCTAACGGCTGCTGGCACTGGCTTGGTCATAGTTTTAGCAACGACTTAAGCGAATAACACCAGGCAAGGTTCGTAAAGATTTGATCACTCGGGCTAAATGCACCCGGTTGTGAACCGTTAGGTTCAGATTCACATTGGAAATACGGGCATCTTTCTCGTTGACGTCAATTTTTTCAATATTGCCATCATTTTGTGCCACCCCCGCGGCGATACTGGCGATAATACCTCGACTGGCAGTTACTTCGATATCAAGGCTTACGTCAAACTCCAGGTCGCCAGTGTCCGCCCATATCAAAGGCATCACTTTCGATTTGTCTTTACTAATATCTTTTATGTTCTTGCAGAAGGTGCGGTGGATAGCAATGCCATGACCAGTGTTTATATGACCAATAATGGAATCACCAGGAATAGGGTGGCAGCACTTAGAATATTTCACCATTAATCCCTCTGTACCATGAATCTGCATGGAGCCCATATGCTGCTCTTGTTGGGCTGTATCATTACTTTCGGTGGTCAGTGCGTGGGCCACCAGATAGGCTAATTGTCGACCCTGACCAATATTAGCCAGCAGATCATCCAAGGCCTCTAGCTTATTATGCTTTAAGTAACTGTTAAGGCGCATTTTATCAATATCGTCAATTTGCAGCTTTAGGTTGCCAAGCTCTTGACTAAGTAGTCGACGGCCCAGTTTAACTGCATCATCGGTGGCTTGGTTTTTCAGAGCATGGCGAATATTACTACTGGCTTTTGCGGTAGCGACAAAACTTAGCCAATGCACATTAGGCTTGGCTGATGGGGTGGTGAGTATTTCAACGGTATCGCCACTCTCTAGAGGATAACTAAGTGGTGCCAAGCGACGGTTTACTTTACAGGAAATACAGCTGTTACCAACATCCGTATGCACGGCATAGGCAAAGTCCACGGGTGTGGCACCTGCAGGCAGGGCTAAGACCATACCTTTGGGCGTAAAGACATAGACTTCATCAGGGAAAAGGTCATGCTTCACATGGTTAATAAATTCCATAGCATTACCAGAACGCTTTTGCATTTCTAGTAGCTCTTGGACCCATTGTTGAGCTCGGTTATGAGCACCTTGGGCGCGCTCATTTTGACTTTTATAGAACCAATGTTCAGCCACCCCATGGTTGGCTATATCATCCATATCTTTGGTGCGGATTTGGATTTCAATAGGTGTGTGGACACCAGAACCAATACGATAAAGAGTGGTATGCAATGACTGGTAACCGTTGGCTTTGGGTATAGCTATATAATCCTTAAAGCGGCCGGGCACAGGTCGATACATATTAAGGTGATGAACGGCACCTAAAATTCGATAACAAGTATCGACATTGTCAGTGACAATCCGAAAGGCGAATACATCCATGATTTCCCGGAAGGGCTTATTCTTTTCTTGCATCTTATTATAGATGCTAGCCAGGTGTTTTTGTCGCCCACTAATGACGCCGGGAAGCGACACTTGATCCAAACAATGTTGGAGGGACTCTTTGACTTGTTCCATTAACTGTTTACGCTCACCTCTGGCAACCTTTACTGCACGTGCAATATGCTTATGCCGCATTGGGTGATAAGCAGCGAAAGCCAAATCTTCCAACTCAACCTTTAAATCATGCATACCCAAGCGTCCTGCAATGGGGGCATAAATATCCGTAGTTTCCAAGGCAATGCGGCGGCGGCTGTCAGGGCGCATAGCACTGATAGTGCGCATATTGTGTAAGCGGTCAGCTAGCTTAATGATAATGACACGAATATCTTTGGCCATGGCAATGGCCATTTTTTGGAAATTGTGGGCCTGACTCTCAGCTCGGGTCTTAAATTCAAGATGGGTTAATTTACTGACGCCATCAACGAGGCTAGTTACCGTATCACCAAATTGCTCTTGCATGGCCAACTTATCCACTTTGGTGTCTTCTAATACATCGTGTAAAAGTGCTGCCATTAAGCTTTGATGATCCATTTGCATGGCAGATAAGATACGCGCTACGGCTAGAGGGTGGGTAACATAAGGTTCACCACTTTTGCGCATCTGGCCATCATGGGCTTGTTCAGCGTAGTAGTAGGCGCGCCTAATCTTGTTGATCTGGTCATCATTCAGATAGGCTTGTAAGTCTTTGGTAAAGGCTTCTATGGCGACCATAGTCAGATTTCCTCACTATCAATAGACGTATATTAGCCGAAAAAGTCTTGTTTGTGTGTATAAAAAAGAGCAGGAAGGACAATTCGTCCAGCCTGCTCTTAAAGATGCGATTATGACTACCTTTTACTCATTTGCTGTGGCGTCATATTGCTGAAGTTGAGTTTTTCAGGTTTAGGTTTAGTCTTCATCTACATCTGGGCTATTTGGCGTAGCTTCTTCATCCGCTTCAGCCACTGTCTGTGTGGTCTCGGCTAGGAGCTCAGGGCTAAGCTGCGCTTCTTCAAACTGCTGTTGCAGCTCTTCCTGTTCGTCAAGAATGCTGGCATTGATATGACCCTCAGCAATTTCACGTAGAGCCACAACCGTTGGTTTGTCATTCTCTAGCTCGACCTTAGGGTCTTTGCCACCGGTAGCGATCTGACGTGCGCGCTTGGCGGACACCATAATCAATTCAAAGCGGTTATCTACGTTTTCCAGACAGTCTTCTACGGTTACGCGGGCCATGGTTTTACCTAAATATGATTAGTTCAATTAAATGCGGGTGCCGGTTGCAATAACATCTTTGCTTAACACTATGGGCACATGCCGATTTGGACGCGCTAGTGTACAAAATTTAGCCATCATTTGACAAGAGATCAGCCAATAATTGCTGATGTTTTATGCTCTGCCGCTTGGTTTTAAGGCGCTCAACAGAAAATATAGCAGCAAGTTCATCAAGTGCTTGGGCAAAATCATCATTCACTAGCAAATAATGGCTACCAGTATATTGGCTAATTTCACTTTCGGCTTCCGCCATACGTTGGGCAATGGATGCTTCTGAGTCTGTGCCGCGTTCCATTAGGCGTTGCTGTAAAGCGGCTTTTGAGGGCGGCAAAATAGTAATGGCAACGGCCTTAGGCAATAACGCTAAAACTTGATCACGCCCTTGCCAATCAATTTCTAAAATCACATCTTTGCCTTGGGCAACGGTTTGTTCAACCCAAGTGCGAGAGGTGCCAT
>DNNY01000150.1 GCA_003497765.1 Oceanospirillaceae bacterium | reverse complement strand
AACACATTTACGAGCACCTCCCACAGCTGCTTGCAAAGCCGTTTCTGTTAACCGTCGATCTGGGAAAAATTGTTTACCAAAAACCACACAGCCCATGGGAAAGCTGTTAACTAATGCAGGAGTATCCCTACCACAGGCAATTTCCGTACTCCCACCGCCAATATCAATTACCAGCTTATCTTGACTACCTAAGCTATGACTGGACAATTCATCAGCAACACCGGCAAATATGAGCTCCGCCTCCCGTTTGCCACTAATGACTTGAATGGGTGCTTGCAAAAATTCCTCTGCAGGCTGAATAAAATCTTGCCGATTACAAGCCACGCGCAGAGTATTAGTAGCCACAATATGCCGATTTTTCGGTGCCACTTGGGTCATTTGGGAAGCCATTATTTGAATGGCATTTAGGCCTCTATCAATAGCGTCAGTGGATAAAAAATTGGCCTGATCAAGACCCGCCCCAAGTTGTACTTTCTGGCCATAACGAAATAGTACTCGATAAGGTTGCGCACGAGTATCAACAATAGTCACATGAAAACTATTGGTACCCAAATCCAGTGCAGCAGCTAGCCAAGGTTTATAAGTAACTTGGTTCAAGTGGATATCTCTATTACTAGTTGTCCTAATTACATCACTGCCAAGAAACTACCACAAGCATCGGCAAAAAAACAGATTGGACTCATTGGTCTTAAGGGACCTTGTCAATTTAGGCAGAATTAACAATCACCAAAAGCTTAAGCTGGAGTACTTTGCTGGTCCAAAGTAAACATTACATATACTTTACGTATAGCAATAACCCATCAATTAAACATCATGGTAAGCTTAGTTTTTTTAGCTAATCTAACACCTCTCTTATGCAAGTCATCGTGCACCAGAGCATAAACCACATCACCCCAGCGCATTGGGATAACTACCTTGAGGGACACTACCCTTTTCATCGTTATCAGTTTCATCAAGCGATGGAGATAAGTGGCTGTACTAGTGGTGATACCGGTTGGCGACCTATGCATATAGAAATTGTCGATGACCAGCAACCACTAGCTCTTATCCCCGGCTATCTTAAAACCAATTCTTGGGGTGAATATGTGTTTGACTATGCTTGGGCAGACGCTTATCAACGCTACGGACTTGCTTACTACCCCAAACTGATAGCTGCCATCCCCTACACCCCTTGTGCTGGACCCCGGATTCACCTTGCAGCTAAGGTTGATTTAACCACCATACTGAATTTTTTAGAGTCACAAATGCCTGCCCTATCTGAGCAATATGGATTTTCTAGTTGGCATTGGTTGTTTGCCCAGCAACAAGATTGGCCAGCCGCTGATAACACCAGTTGGCATCGTCGACTAGGTTGCCAATACCATTGGTATAATCATGGATATAATAATTTTGATGGTTTTCTTAGTAGCCTCACCTCACGCAAACGTAAAATGCTCCGCAAAGAACGCAAGCAAATCGCCGCAACAGGTATCGAGTTTACTTGGCTAGAGGGTAAGGATATTAATGACCAAGATTTAGGGCACTTTTATAAGTGTTATGCCAATACATATTATGTGCGTGGCCGCCCTCCCTATTTAAATCTGGAATTGTTTAGGATGTTGGTAGCCAATATGCCTGAGCAAATTGTTCTGCTGCGAGCTCAGTATCCAAATCAACAGCAACCATTGGCTTATGCCTGGTACTTTAAGGATCAAGACACCCTGTATGGACGCTACTGGGGATGTTTTGAAGAAGTCCACCTGCTGCATTTTGAAACCTGTTATTATCAAGGTATAGACTATTGCATAGCCCATGGTCTGCAGCACTTTGATGCTGGCGCTCAAGGAGAGCATAAATTGGCTCGGGGTTTTATTCCCCAAGCCACACAGTCTTATCACTGGTTACAGGTTAATGAGTTTAACCCTGCCATAGCGCAGTTCTGTCAGCAAGAAGCCAAGCAAGTATCGGAGTATTTGCATTGGGCCGATCAGCAAATACCCTACCGTGACAAAGGGGATATGACCTAGAGGTCATATATTTGACCCACAGACCATTTCAACCTACTGTAGAACTATTGTTAAAACAGCTGTTTGAATACTATGCCTCATCCACACTATCCGCAATTAATGGCACCCCTCGACCTGGGTTTTACCCAGCTAAAAAATCGCGTCATTATGGGATCCATGCATACGGGACTTGAAGAAGCCAAGAATGGTTTTGAACGCCTAGCGGCTTTTTATCGTGAACGTGCTGCAGGGGGAGTTGGTCTAATTGTTACTGGCGGTGTAGCACCTAACCAGCAAGGTGTGGTGTTTGCTGGGGCCATTGCTTTAGACAATGACAGCCAAGTAGCAAAGCACAAAATCGTTACCCAGGCCGTGCATGCTGCGGGTGGCAAAATTTGTATGCAAATATTGCATACCGGCCGCTATGCCTATGCTCCTAATGCCATAGCCCCATCGGCTATCAAAGCACCAATTAATCCATTTACTCCAAAAGCGGTAACAGCCGATGAAATCGAGCAACAAATCCAAGATTTTGTTAATTGTGCCAAATTAGCCCAACAGGCTGGTTATGATGGTGTCGAAATAATGGGTTCTGAAGGCTATTTTATAAACCAGTTTATTGTTAGTCGAACTAATCACCGCCAAGATGCTTGGGGTGGTGATTATGACAACCGCATACGCTTAGCGATTGAAGTAGTTAGACAGGTTCGTGAAGCGACTGGCGAAGATTTTATTATTATTTATCGCCTATCGATGCTGGATCTGGTGCCAGAAGGCAGTAATCTGGAAGAAATTATTTATTTAGGCAAGGCCATTGAACAAGCTGGCGCAACCTTAATTAATACGGGTATTGGCTGGCATGAAGCGCGCATCCCTACTATTGCTACCAAAGTACCACGGGCGGCTTTTACTTGGGTTACCCAAGCCGTGCGCGAGCATTTGTCGATTCCGGTCATTACCTCCAATCGCATTAATACACCCGAGACAGCTGAGCAGGTTTTGGCTGCTGGCCATGCTGATTTAGTGTCCATGGCGCGGCCATTTCTGGCTGATGCGGAGTTTGTGCTTAAAGCCGCTAACAATCAGGCAGCGCTTATCAATACTTGTATTGGGTGTAATCA
>DNNY01000192.1 GCA_003497765.1 Oceanospirillaceae bacterium | reverse complement strand
GCCCCGGTCATGACCATTGTACCGTGCGCTTGGCGGTGCCAGGTCGTATTAAAGGCTTAAATATTGATACCCGATTTTTTACTGGCAATTATGCCCCCAGCGCATCCTTAGAAGCCTGTTTAGTAGACCAAGGTGATCCAACTGCAGATACGCAATGGCATCCGATTTTGGCTGCCGTAACACTGCAAGGCGATAGTGAGCATTTGTATACCGTTGACGATAACAATACCTATTCCCATGTACGTTTGCATATTTATCCAGACGGAGGTGTGGCTCGTTTAAGGGTTTATGGTGAAGTGGTTAAAGACTGGAAAGTTGGCGACACCATTGACTTAGCGGCCATGGAAAATGGTGGTCGGGCACTCATTTGTTCAGATGAACACTTTGGCCGTATGGAAAATATTTTGACTCCGGGCCGTGGTGTCAATATGGGTGATGGCTGGGAGACAGCCCGGCGCCGAGAGCCAGGCTTTGACTGGGTTATTATTGCCCTTGCCGCACCTGGAGAAGTGCATGAAGTGGTCGTGGATACAGCCCACTTTAAGGGTAATTACCCAGATAATTGCAGTATTCAGGGTGCTTTTGTGGAAGCTGGTGCAGACCAACAATTAACTCCCCAAAGTTTGTATTGGTCTGAGCTGTTACCCGCCCAAAAATTAACCATGGATGCGATTCATCAATACCGTGATGAACTCAATAGTCTGGGCCCTATAACTCATATTCGTCTTAATATTTTCCCCGATGGGGGGATATCGCGTTTGCGCATAATGGGCAAGGTGAGTGCTTAATGAGTAGTTTACCTCTAGTCAATATAAAACCTTTAACTAGGGCGGCATTTGCACCTTTTGGGGATGTGATTGAGATGCCCGGTGCTGACCATTTTCCTATTAATAATGGTTTTACTGAGCGCTATCATCGTTTATCCACAGTGGGTTTGGCACAAGCAGATGACAAGGCGATTATCAATATATTTGCTTCTCGCCGCTGGGCTGATCCAATCCAATTAACCATGTTAGAACAACATCCTCTGGGTAGTCAGGCATTTATGCCCTTGGATAATCGTCCTTTCTTAATTGTTGTTGCCGATAAAACAGAGACAGGAGAACCCCGTAGTTTGCATGTATTTATTACCAATGGGCAACAAGGCGTAAATTATGGCATTGGTGTTTGGCATCATCCTTTGCTGATCATCGCAGAACAACAAAATTTTCTAGTCGTAGATCGAAGTGGCAGTGGCAAAAACCTTATGGAAGTGGAATTGCCCACCCAATTACAAGCACAAATCGATCTGCAATCCCTTATTGATGAATTTATTGAGGCTTGATTATGGAAGCACACTTGCTTGAATGGATAAACCTTATTGTCCGCTGGGTGCATGTGATCGTTGGTATCGCATGGATAGGCGCTTCTTTTTACTTTGTGTGGTTAGAGAATAACCTCGACCGCACAGTTAAAAATCCCGAGTTAGCAGGTGAGTTATGGGCCATTCATGGTGGTGGTATTTATCACCTGCAAAAATACAACTTAGCACCTGCCACTATGCCTAAACATCTGCACTGGTTTAAATGGGAAGCCTATAGCACTTGGCTCACCGGTGTCTTATTGCTGGCTTTGGTATATTACATCAATGCCAATAGTTATTTGGTTGCACCTGGCTCATCTTTATCCGCGACCGCCACTATTGCACTAGGTTTTGGAGTGTTGGTAATTGGTTGGATTGCCTATGATCTGCTTTGCAAAAGCCCCTTGCGTCACCAGCCAGCATTATTGGGTATTGTGTTAATTCTGTTCCTAACAGCTGCTGCTTGGGGGCTCTCACAGTTTATGTCTGGCCGCGCTGCTTATATCCATGTGGGCGCTATTATTGGCACTATGATGGTTGGTAATGTGTTTTTTGTCATTATGCCTGCCCAGCGATCTTTGGTGGCTGCTGTTGAGGCCGGGGAGACACCTGACCCAAGTAAACCCAAAAACGCTTTATTGCGCTCCCGTCATAATAATTACCTAACCTTACCTGTGGTATTTATTATGATTAGCAACCATTTTCCAAGCACCTATGGTCATGAATGGAACTGGTTAATCTTGTTAGGCGTTTCCTTGGTAAGTGTAGGGGTGCGCCATTACTTTAATATTCGTCATAAAGCGCAGCAGTTTATCTGGATTTTACCTGGAGCTATGTTGGCCATGTTTGTGATGGCTTATGTTACAGCACCAAAACCACTACCAATTGTTGCCGATCAGCATACCAATGAGGCGCCTGCTAAAATCAGTGATGATCAAGCCCTAGCTATCGTTACCCAACATTGTGTTGATTGCCATGCTGCGCAGCCTAAGTCGCCTGCTTTTGCCTCAGCACCAGGTGGTGTGATGTTGGAAAATGTGCTGCAAATACGCTTGCATAGCGAAGCTGTGTATCAACAGTCTGTGGCCACACAAGTGATGCCACTTGGTAATATGACACAAATGACAACACTTGAAAGACAGCAATTGGGTACTTGGTTGCTACAAAAAAAATAAGTTTAGGAGTATTGATATGGGTTTTCTTACCACACATGTGTTAGATACGGCACAGGGTATTCCAGCACAGGGCATGCATTTACGTCTTTATCGCGTCTCTGAGCAAGGCAAGGCGCTTATTATGGAGACAGTAACCAATGCAGATGGTCGCTGTGATAGTCCTATACTTCCCGAAGCACTATTTGCTTGTGGTGAATACGAACTAGAATTTTGTGCGGGAGATTATTTCCGCCAGCAAGGTTTGATCCAGTCACAGCCAACATTTCTTAATATTATCCCACTGCGATTTGGTATAGCTGATCAAGCATCCCATTACCATGTGCCCTTGTTGGTATCCCCATATAGCTATTCCACCTATAGAGGTAGCTAGTTTATATGTTGCCTAAGAACACCAAAACCTTAGTGGAATCAGTTAAGGAAAAAGGCCCTAATCTCGATATTTATCGGCGCTTATTTGATTCTATTTTAGAACAGCGTTTAGCACCTAATACCAAGCTTAATGAGCAAGATTTGGCACAGGTCTTTGGTGTCAGTCGAACACTTATTCGCCAGTCTTTACAACGTTTAGCGGCGGAACAAGTAGTGGTAATGCACAAGAATAGAGGTGCTTATGTTGCTGCGCCAGACGTTGTATTGGCCAAGCAAATCCTTGATGCCCGAGAATTAATTGAATTGGCCGTAGTGGAACTGGCTTGTGGTGCCCTTGGTGAGACAGAAATAGAGGCCCTCAGAATGATGGTGGCACTGGAAGAGCAAGCCTTTGCACAAGGTGATATGGGCACAGCATTGCGCCGCTCAGGTGAGTTTCATGTGCGTTTAGCGCAGGCTGCGGGTAATCAACCTTATGTAAATATACTGCGCGGCCTAATTTCACAAACGTCATTGATTATCGCTATGTATGGTCAGGGCGAAATCCAATGTGCTCGTGATGAACACAACGACTTAATTAAAGCCTTGATCGCGGGTGACAAAACTGTGTGCGCTGAACTTATGCGCCATCATCTTGGGCATCTGCGTACAAGTTGCGATTTTAACCGTCGGGTCAAAAGTGGCAGCCTAGCCATGGTCTTAAGCTAATTATATTTATGGGTCGCTAAGCTAGTAGTGACGCAGATATCAAATAATAGCGGGTTTACTGACCCGCTAATTCTACTATATGCCCATAGCGAGCAAGATTTTGCTCGTTGATGGTATAGATTGCATCCAGTAAGTTGATATGCA
>DNNY01000158.1 GCA_003497765.1 Oceanospirillaceae bacterium | reverse complement strand
CCAAGAGTTTTTCTATATATGCCTGTTCAGGCACCGATTCTGCTCCCACAGCATGGGAATTAAAGTCACAATAAGGGCATTTTTGCAGGCACCAAGGGATATGAATATATAAGCTTAATGGGGGCAGCTGCAAAGTTGTAGAGGAAGCTTGGATCATATTATGTTAGGGCTGCTATTAGTTTTTTCAGTGCCTGACCACGATGGCTAATAGCCATTTTTTCTGCTTTGCCTAGCTGCGCAGCACTAGAATGTGTGCCAGCAATGGCAAATAAAGGGTCGTAGCCAAAACCTCCCTCGCCTTGGGCCTGGAGTAAAATATGCCCTTCCCAAGCAGCTTGGCATATTAAGGGTACAGGATCATTAGCATGGCGCATATATACTAGTACACACTGAAACCGCGCCGTCCGCTCAGGCAACTCGACTGCTGTTAAAGCTTGCAGCAGTTTGGCGTTATTGGCTGCGTCTTTATGAGGGCCATCTTCACCAGCAAAGCGCGAGGAGTGAATACCTGGTTTACCCATTAAATAATCTACTTCTAGGCCAGAATCATCTGCCAAAGCAGGCAATCCCGATGCTGCACAAGCATGGCGGGCTTTGATAATGGCATTTTCCACAAAGCTTAAACCCGTCTCTTCAGCTTCAACGGCAACAAACACACTTTGCGGAATTAGCTCAATACCTATGGGGGCCAAGTTCTGACCAAACTCGGCTAGTTTGCCAGCATTACCACTAGCAAGTACGACTTTTTTCTTCACAATAAATATCCACTTTGAAGACACCAGGCCCTGTTTAGACCCTTGCTAAGACCCGCAAAGGCATGTTTAACACTGGGTTTATATAGTCGTTAAGTATACACGCTTGGGTGACTTTCAAGAACTAAGGCTAGCAATCTATTTACTAGCCTCAGGCAGCCATTTGGTTTTTTTAGTAGATAAATCTATGGGCTTGCGCTTAACAGTTGATAACGTTAACTGCCAGACCACCACGGGATGTCTCTTTGTATTTTTCCTGCATATCGGCTCCGGTATCACGCATAGTCTTAATAACATCATCGAGGGATACCAGATGCTCACCATCGCCTCGTAAAGCCATATGCGCCGCATTAATGGCCTTAATAGCAGCCATGGCATTACGCTCAATGCAAGGCACTTGCACCAGTCCAGCGATAGGATCACAAGTAAGCCCAAGATTATGTTCCATACCAATTTCTGCAGCATTTTCAACTTGCATGGGCGTACCACCAATCACCTCTGCCAAACCAGCTGCGGCCATGGCACAGGCACTGCCTACTTCGCCCTGGCAACCCACTTCCGCACCAGAAATAGACGCATTCAGTTTACATAAAATACCAACGGCAGCTGCGGCCAACATAAACTTAATAATACCCTCATCGTTGGCACCAGGATAAAAATTAGCATAGTAATGCATCACTGCAGGCATAACTCCGGCAGCACCATTAGTTGGAGCAGTGACAATACGCCCGCCAGCAGCATTTTCTTCATTAACCGCCATGGCATAAAGATTGACCCAGTCCATAGCCGACAATTGGGGAGTGATTACCTTAATAGAACCGAGGGAGTTTAAACGACCATAAAGCTCGGCTGCCCGTCTTTTGACATTCAGGCCACCGGGTAAAACACCCTCAGCATGGCAACCATTGTCAACGCAATCCTGCATAACTTGCCACATATGCAGAAGCTCAGTTGTGATTTCATCTTCCGTACGCCAAGTCTTTTCATTTTCCATTATGATTTGGCTAATACTCATACCGGTCGCATCACAATGGGCAAGCAACTCCATACCTGAACTAAAGGGGTAAGGCACCAGCGGCATATCATCATGCACAGGCAGGGTATCAGCCATTGCTGACGCTTCATCGACAACAAAGCCTCCGCCTATGGAATAGTAGGTTAGGGCTAAGAGCAATGTTTGGTCCGCAGCAAAAGCCCGCAAAGTCATGCCATTAGGATGATATGGCAAAGATTCATCCATATTTAGAATGACATCACTTGCTTGCTGAAAGGCAATGATATGATCTGTGCCGCCAAGGGGCAATTGACCGTTTGTCGCCACCTTATCTAATAACGGTTTTACCGCACGCGGTTCAACTGTTTCAGGGCTTTCGCCTAACAGCCCCAAAACCACCGCAACATCACTATCATGGCCCTTACCCGTCGCTCCCAGAGAACCATATAACTCGGTTTCTATTCGCGCTACCTGAGACACCAAGCCCTGATCTTGTAATTGCTTAACAAAGGTTACTGCCGCTCGCATAGGGCCAACGGTATGAGAACTGGAAGGGCCTATACCCACCTTCATTAAATCAAAAACACTTAAACGCATACTTCTACCATTTTTGCCCGCAACACAAAGTCACGCATCATCAATAATCGACACTATGAACTAATGGCTACTATTAGACCTGTCAGGAAGCGACGCTATATACTGTAATTGCCCCATTTTGGAGCACCTAGATTGAAGGGCCTAATTGCAGGTATTGGGCAACGCCTTCTAGTAACATCTGTACCGACATAATGATCAGTACCATACCCATCAAACGCTCTATGGCGGCTAGACCTCGGTCACCCAAAATCTTAAACAAGTACTTAGACGCTAACAAAATAGCGGCACTAACTACCCAAGCTAAGGTGACGGCCAGCCACATACTTAACCAGTCACCCGCTGCCTGCTCACGCATCAGCATAATCATGGCTAAAGATGATGGACCAGCCACCATTGGAATAGCTAAAGGCACAACCAAGGGCTCTCCCTTGTGCATTGGCCCCATCAAGCCTTGCTCGGTTGGGAAAATCATTTTTAAGGCAATTAAAAATAAGACAATACCGCCACCAATACTGATAGCCTCCTTGGAGAGCTGCAAAAAACTCAGCACATAGGGGCCAATCATTAAAAACAGAATCAATACGCCATAGGCAATAAGCAGTTCTCGTCGTAAAACCCAATTTCGACGTTCTTCTGGAACAGTCTTTAGCACCGACAGAAATAGAGGCACATTACCTAAAGGATCCATAACCAAAAACAACAAAGTTGCCGCAGATAGAATTTCCATAAAATTAACCTCAGATTTATAAAGCCCTGCATACAACCACGCCCCAAGCCTTTACTCAAGTTACCTAATGTCTTTTGTCTAAACTAGGCAGGTTTTGGTCGCAGTAGCTGAAGTTGTGGGATCTGCACTTATCAACTTACGGCTTTCTAGTCGGCTCAATATTTCCGCACAATAATGTCCGCTTTGCAGGGAATGAGGTTATTAAAGCAGAAAATAGAGGGTTTTTATGTGACGAGCGTGATAACAAGCCCCAAGAGACAGCAAATTTAGGATGATTAATCTGTACATATAGACCTTTGAAAGCTATGCTACCAACCTCAAGCAATGGTTACCTAAGCCAATTAACACGCGCCTACAAAAATACCAACAAACTTTATTGGCATGTGGTCTGGATAAATATTCCAGTTCACGGTTTATGTAATTGGCTTGCTGCTATTATGGATATATAAATTACCCTGTAGCCAAGACCTAGATCTAGCCAAAACGTCAGTGGTAGTAGGTACCATTAGTGATTTACAATATTACCAGCTGACAATTAACCAAACACAGAGAATAGAAGATGTCCGACCAACCACTAAAACGCGAACTATTTGATCAAGTTATGGTGCCCAACTATGCACCTGCAACAATGATCCCTGTGCGTGGTGAAGGTTCTCGTGTGTGGGATCAAGAAGGACGTGAATATATTGACTTTGCTGGTGGCATTGCTGTTACCAGTGTGGGCCACTCTCATCCAGAAATGCTGGCAACTTTGCAAGAACAGGGCAAGAAGCTTTGGCATCTATCCAATGTTATGACTAATGAGCCAGCCTTAAAATTAGCTCAGCAGCTTACTGCTGCGACCTTTGCCGACCGTGTGTTTTTTGCCAATTCCGGTGCCGAAGCCAATGAGGCTGCTTTTAAACTAGCCAGACGTTATGCACACAATAAATTTGGCCCTGAAAAACATGAAATTATTGCCTTTGAACAAGGTTTCCATGGGCGTACTCTATTTACTGTGAGTGTCGGTGGCCAAGCTAAATACAGGGAAGGTTTTGGCCCTGCGATTGAAGGTATTACCCACCTACCCTACAACGATATAGCGGCTCTTGAGGCTGCTGTGTCTGACAAGACCTGCGCTATTGTTATGGAACCCTTGCAGGGTGAAGGTGGCATTAATGCCGCTGCACCCGCTTTTGCCAAGCGTGTTAGAGAATTATGTGACCAATATCAGGCCCTCCTCGTCATGGATGAAGTACAAACCGGTGTTGGTCGTTTAGGCACACTTTATGGCTATGAACAATTAGGTATTACGCCGGATATTTTGACCAGCGCCAAAGGCTTAGGCAATGGTTTTCCGGTAGCCGCCATGCTTGCCAGCGCGAGTGTTGCCGAGCATTTTGAGGTCGGCACCCATGGTAGCACCTATGGGGGCAACCCCTTGGCCTGCGCTATTGCGTCGAAAGTGCTAGATTTGATTAACCAACCGCAGGTATTAAGTGCCATTAATACCAAATCAAAACACTTTAAAGCTGGCTTAGCCGCCATTAATGAACGGTATAACTTTTGTGCTGAAATACGTGGCAGCGGGCTCTTACTTGGCTGCGCTATGAATAAGCAATATCAAGGGCAAGCTAGCACCTTCCAGCAAGCTGCTGCCGAAGTGGGTTTAATGGTTCTTGTGGCCGGTCCTGATGTAATAAGGATGGCACCCTCTTTGTTAATTCCTGATACTGATATTGATGACGGACTGGCTTTACTCGAACAAGCTGTGGCCAAAGTCGTCGGCTAACAAAGCTTAAGCTTCAACGCGAATAACACCATAGTGCACCTGCCCAGCCTTTTTTTGGCGGTGCAGATGCCAGTGTTCGGGTAGTGATAAATTGGCTAAAGGTTTAGGCTGCTCAATATAAATTAAACTACCCACTCGCAGTAGCGAGGCTTCTTGCACAAGTGCTAACACATCATCCATTAAAGACAAAGCAAAGGGCGGATCCAAAAACACAACATCATAGGTTTTGTTTGTTTGACGCAGCCAATCAAAGCAACTCATATTGTGCACTTGAACTTGCTGATTTTCCTGCAATGGCAATATTGCCAAGTTCTGCTGTAATTGCTGCTTGGCTACCTGTGATAGCTCCACCATATCTACATCAGCCGCATCCCTAGAAAGAGCTTCTAATCCTAAAGCTCCCGTACCTGCAAACAAATCTAGACAAGTAGCGCCGGGTAAAATGGGTGCTAACCAATTAAAGAGAGTTTCACGAACTCGGTCAGAGGTGGGTCGCAGACCAGAGACCGCCGTAAAGGGTACTTTGCGCCCACGCCAGTGACCGGCAATTATACGCAACTCCTGTCGTGCAGGCTGGGCAATATTGACCACTTTATCCTGACCTGAAATAGCCTTAAACGGATGTTTTTTATTACTTTTCGGCGGTTGGCGATGGCGCGTCATAAATCTACAAATGATCCATATAAAAGACTATTGTAGGGCATCTTATTGGGCAACAACAGCATAACTTAGCAACACCGTCCTACAAACTTAAAGCATGGTTACAGTATAGTCATTTTTTACTCTATTTGGTGATGACTTTTGAGGGTATAACCCCATTTACCATCATGATAGAATGCGGCTCAGAACTAAACTGGAGGGCGCCACAAACACCATGGCTCTATTTAACTTATTTGGCAAGCAGAAGGACAAGCCGTCTACTCAAGAAGAGACCACTGCAGCAAGTGAGAGCGACGCTAACCAAAATGCCTCTCAGCCTGAATCACAACCTGAACCCGAGCCAGAAATGCAGCCAGATAATTTGGCTACGGCTGATGAAACAACAGTATCAGCGGCAATAGAGCCAGCCGACAAGCCCGCGGGGGGTCACTTTTTCGCCCGCATCCGCCAAGGCCTAGCTCGAACTCGATCACAACTTGGCGAGGGTCTGGCGAGCCTATTTATGGGCGCTAAGGCCATTGATGATGACCTCTTCGAAGAGCTTGAGACACAGCTCTTAATGGCCGATATAGGTGTTGAAGCGACCGCAGCTATAATGGCTGAACTAACAGAAACAGTGGCGCGCAAAGATTTACAAGACCCCCAAGCGCTCTATGCAGCTCTGCGAGATTGTTTAGCGAACCTAATTCAACCTTGCACAATGCCCCTAGAAATTCCTACTCAAGAACAGCCTTTTGTGATCTTAATGGTGGGGGTTAATGGTGCTGGTAAAACCACCACCATTGGTAAATTAGCCAAGCGTTTTCAAGCTCAAGGCAAATCAGTGCTGCTGGCTGCAGGTGATACCTTTCGTGCTGCTGCCGTGGAGCAATTGCAAACATGGGGAGAGCGCAATAGCGTTCCTGTAGTGGCACAACATACAGGCGCTGATAGTGCCTCGGTAATCTTTGATGCCGTGCAATCAGCTCAAGCCAAAGGTGTAGATATTGTCATTGCCGATACTGCCGGACGTCTACAAAATAAAGGCCATCTTATGGATGAGCTTAGTAAAGTGGTGCGGGTGATGCAGAAACTGGATGCTGAAGCACCCCATGAAGTGATGCTCGTATTAGATGCGGGCACGGGGCAAAACGCCCTCAGTCAGGCAGCCCTGTTTGGCGACGCAGTAGGCGTATCTGGTGTTACCCTCACCAAACTTGATGGAACCGCCAAAGGTGGGGTGATTTTTGCCTTGGCAAAACAAGCTGCTCTGCCAATTCGCTTTATCGGTGTGGGCGAACAAGCTGACGATCTGCGCCCCTTTAATGCTGAAGAATTTATTGATGCCTTGTTTGAAAAAGCGCAGGTTGATAACGCAAAATGATTCACCTAGAGCAAGTCAGCAAGCGCTATGGTGACAAAACAGCGCTCGATCATACCAACTTAAATATGCCACAAGGGGCTATGGCTTTTCTTACCGGGCACTCTGGGGCTGGTAAAAGTACCCTACTAAAACTGATCATGCTGATGGAACAGCCATCATCCGGCCGCGTTATTGTCGACCAACAAGACTTAAGTAGGCTGCAAGGTAATCAAATTGCCCTCCATCGGCGCAAAATTGGTCTAGTATTTCAGAACCACCAACTGCTTGATGATTACAGTGTTTATGACAATATCGCCTTGCCTTTAAAAGTAAGTGGCTACAATAATCGTGATGCAGGGCGTCGAGTCAGAGCCGCCCTCGACAAAGTAGGCTTGCTTAGTAAGGAAAAACAGCTGCCCAAGGTGCTATCCACGGGAGAACAACAGCGTATCGGTATTGCCCGTGCCATTGTCAACAAACCCCGCTTGATACTTGCCGACGAACCTACTGGCAACCTTGATCCCAAGTTATCGGCAGAGATAATGCAACTGTTCGAGCAATTTAATCAAGTGGGTGTTACGGTTCTAATCGCTAGTCACGATCTTAATCTGATTGAGGCATTACCCCACCCTAAAATTCATTTACATCAGGGCCATATTAGTGGTGCCTTTGCTGGAGGCACTTAAATGACGGCCAAGGAAAAGACAGCCAGTCAAGCCCAACGCAGCCGTCCCGAGAAAATTGGCAAGCGTTTAGTTAGAGAGCATTTTGAAGTCGCCCTCAGTAGTTGGTCACGACTATGGCTTAATCCATTAAGCAATTTCCTCATATGGATCACTCTAGCCGTAGCACTGGCTTTGCCTGGCACCCTGATGATTATGCTAGGCCAAGTACAAAACTTGGCTAACCAGCTCAATACTGATAACCATATCAGTGTGTTTTTGCATTTAGACACCAGTCAAACACAAGCCGAAACACTGGCTAATCAGCTGCAAAGACGTAGTGATATTAAAAACATAACCTTTATACCCGCTGCTGCGGCATTAACAGAATTTAGCTTGGCCAGTGGCCTAGGTAATATTCTTGAAAGCTTAACTGAGAACCCCATCCCGGCCACCATATTAGTAGAACCCCAAGAAAATAAGCCTGAAACCATTGCTCTCCTGGCCGAGCAGCTAAGTGGGATAAAACAAGTGGATCAGGTGTTAATTGATCAATTATGGTTACAACGCCTGCAAGCACTAGTGCAATCCACACAACGAGGTATCTGGGTATTGGCGGTAATGTTAATTCTTGGGGTACTGCTCGTGATGGGTAACACTATGCGTATGCA
>DNNY01000045.1 GCA_003497765.1 Oceanospirillaceae bacterium | reverse complement strand
ATTTACGGCAAAAGACGGTGTTGCTCATTGTTACGCTCTCTTTGGTCTAAGCCCAATATTGTTGCAGAATCTGTTTGATTGGGCTGGGCAGGCCTATTGTATCTATTTGTTGGCTGGCGTACCACTTTAGTCTAGTGGATTCTTGGATAAAACCATGATTTGCTGGCAGGCACACTCTATAAGGATGCAACGTTAGTTTATAGTGACTAAAGGCATGCTTTACTTCGGGTAAGGGCTGGGAATTAGTGGTTCCCAGTAGTGCTAAATGGTTTTCCATATCTTCTAGACTGGCAAATTCAGGTAAGCTCCACAGTCCGCCCCAAATGCCCTTATGGGGGCGTTGGTAAAGTTGCACATTTTGTTGATGATCGGTAAGCAGCAAAGTCCATACTTGTTTCTCTGGCAGATCTTTTTTGGGTTTGCGCGTGGGTAATGCGCTGACTTTTTCTTGGGCTAAAGCCTGACAATTGTTTTGCATTGGGCAAGCCACACATAATGGTTTATTGCGGCGGCAAATGGTGGCCCCTAAGTCCATAATGGCTTGCGTATAGTCGGCGTTACGCTGCTGGGGCGTGAGTTGTTTGGCTAAGTCCCAGAGTTGTTGCTCAATCACCTTTTGTCCGGGCCAGCCTTCAATGGCATATATGCGAGTTAGTACTCGCTTTACATTACCGTCAAGGATGGCGGCAGGTTTATTATATGCTTGGCTAACAATGGCTGCGGCTGTTGAGGGGCCTATGCCGGGTAATTGGGCTAAGGTTTGGGTATCAACGGGGAAATCACCTTGATATTGCTCAGTCACGACCTGTGCACATTTATGCAGATTACGCGCTCGACTGTAATATCCCAAGCCAGTCCATAAGGCCAAAACATCATCAACTGGAGCCGCAGCGAGATCAGATAACTGCGGGAAGCGCGCCATAAAACGCTCAAAATAGGGGATAACTGTAGCCACTTGTGTTTGCTGCAGCATTATCTCAGACACCCATACGCGATAGGCATTGCGATTATTCTGCCAAGGCAGATTATGGCGGCCGTGGTCATCAAACCAGCTTAATAGTTGCTGGGCAAAGTCAGTGCTCATGGTGTCCCTATGGCGCGCAGAAGATTAGTAAATGTGGCTATATTATAGCGGTTAAACTTGTACTGGGAGAAGACTGATTAAGATGCCTAATTTAATCTGCTTTTGCACTTTGGCCTTAGGAGCAATTTCCCGTATAATCACTGACTTGCAAAGCTTTCTTAACCCTTTATAGGAGTTACCTATCATGGCTCGAACTGCTACGGTGGAACGTAACACTTTAGAAACCCAAATTAAGGTGTCCGTCAATTTGGATGGAACTGGCCAGTTTACCTGTGAAACTGGGGTGCCGTTTTTGGATCATATGCTCGATCAGGTAGCCCGCCATGGCTTAATTGATTTGGATATTCACGCCCAAGGTGATCTACATATTGATGCCCACCACACTGTTGAAGACTTAGGGATTACCTTAGGTATGGCTGTGGCTGAAGCTGTGGGCGACAAAAAGGGAATGACTCGCTATGGCCATGCTTATGTGCCATTAGATGAAGCTTTATCGCGCGTTGTATTAGATTTTTCGGGCCGCCCCGGCTTAATTAATAAAGTGCAATACACACGTGGCCGTATTGGTAGTTTTGATGTGGATTTGTTTGATGAGTTTTTCCACGGCTTTGTCAATCACGCGAAGGTAACCTTGCACCTTGATAATATCCGAGGCAAAAATGCCCACCACCAAGCGGAAACGGTATTTAAGGCCTTTGGCCGTGCTTTGCGTATGGCACTGGCGGCTGATCCACGTATGGCTGGTATGATGCCTTCTACGAAGGGTAGCCTATAAGCCACCATGAAGACGATTGCCGTTATTGATTATGGTATGGGCAACCTACATTCGGTTGCCAAGGCCTTAGAGCATGTTGCCCCGCAAGCGCGAGTATTAATTACTAATGATCCCCAGATAATTGCTGATAGTGATCGGGTGGTTTTGCCCGGTGTGGGTGCTATTCGCGATTGTATTGGTGAAATGCAGCGTCTGGGTGTTGATAAGATTGTGGCTGATACCTTGGGTCAGAAGCCGATGTTAGGGATCTGTGTTGGTATGCAGGCCCTAATGCGCTTTTCCTCAGAAAACGATGGGGTGGACTGTCTTAATCATTTGCCTGGTGAGGTCACTTGTTTTTCTGATCAAGTGGCCGTTACTGATGGGCATTTAAAAGTGCCTCATATGGGTTGGAATCAGGTGCAGCAGTTTGATCACCCTCTTTGGTCAGGCATTGATAACCATAGCCGTTTCTATTTTGTACATAGTTACTTTGTGCGTTCAGAAGACCGCAGTTTGGTGGCAGGCACCTGTCATTATGGTGTGGATTTTGATGTGGCCTTAGCGCAGAAAAATTTGTTTGCGGTACAGTTTCATCCGGAAAAAAGCCATACAGCGGGTTTGCAGTTGTTAAAGAATTTTGTACTTTGGGATGGTCACCAATGAGTTTAGCAAAGCGCATCATTCCTTGTTTGGATGTGGAAAATGGCCGTGTCGTTAAGGGCGTGCAGTTTGTTGATATTCGTGATGCGGGCGATCCTGTTGAGGTAGCCAAGCGTTACAACGAACAGGGTGCCGATGAAATTACTTTCTTGGATATTACCGCTAGCCATGAAGGCCGCGATACCACCGTTAACACCGTAGAACGCATGGCCAGTGAGGTGTTTATTCCTCTTACTGTGGGCGGTGGCATTCGTACCTGTGATGATATTCGCCGTATGCTTAACGCCGGTGCTGATAAGGTCAGTATTAATTCAGCAGCGGTCTACAATCCTGAGTTTGTGGCCGAAGCCGCCGCACGTTTTGGTTCTCAATGTATTGTTGTGGCTATTGATGCCAAGTTAGTTACCCAGCCTAGTGAAACCCCGCGTTGGGAAATTTTTACCCATGGTGGCCGCAAACCAACGGGCATTGATGCCGTGGCTTGGGCAGAAAAAATGACCGCTTTGGGAGCGGGTGAAATTCTATTAACCAGTATGGACCAAGACGGGGTTAAAAATGGCTATGATTTGGGTGTGACCCGAGCCATTAGTGATGCTGTAAATGTACCAATTATTGCTTCTGGTGGTGTGGGTAACCTGGATCACTTGGTGGATGGCGTGACCCAAGGCGGCGCTGATGCCGTATTAGCGGCCAGTATTTTCCATTTTAATGAATACTCTATACCAGAAGCCAAACAATATATGGCGGATCGTGGTATTGAGATGCGCCTGTAAATAGTTTTACTCTGTTTTCTCTGCTAGCTGTTTTATCTGAGCAGGGCGAGGACGTCTATTATCCATTTCGTAGAGCAGTGCTGAAGCCGATACTAGGCGAATGCCTAAGGCATCAAGTTGTGGCAAATGTTTACGTAAAAAGGCAATAGAAGCTGGATAGGTGTGGCCTATCAAAATCGCCGAACCTTCTTCTTGAGCCGTCTCAATCGCTTTCTGAAACTGCTTTGCTAAGGCCTCTGGCGCGATACTATTATCCAAGAAAACATCCCGCGACTGACTGGCTATATGTTGCGCTTGAGCTAAGGTATAGGCCTTGGTTTTGGCAGTGGTGCGACTGTCGATAAAATACAACCCTTGTTGCTCTAATACGTCCATGGTCCATTGCATGGGCTCTTCTAGCTCAGTTAAAGCACTACCCATATGGTTATTCACACCGGCAACAAAAGGGATACTTGCAATATTGCTTTGCAAGGTCTGTTTAAACGTCTGTTCATCCATCTCGCTAGTAAGGCCACCAGGCCCTAGGCGTAAGCCAGCATGATTTTCCATGGGAGCGTGGAGGATGATCTCCTTGCCTGCACGGTTGCCTTCATAGGCCAAGCGGGTGCCAAAAGGTGTATGTGGCATAATAGCTAATGTCACCGGCCCTGGCAGGTGGACAGCCGCCAGCCCCTTGTGCAGATTGTCACCAAGGTCATCGATAATCACTACTAGTGCAGGTTGTGGCTCTTCCTCGGTGGCTAAGTCTGCAGCGACTATTGGTGTAGCACCCAAGCAAGCCACGGCCGCCAGCCCCAGTAGCAATAGATGGTGACATATTATTGAAATTAGGCTCATAGCTGTTTGTGCAGAAGGTCTAAGGCTTTTTCTAAAGCGGCTTCGCTAGCAATAGTTTCACTAAACTTATAGTCTGGCTTAATGCCATTGCTATTTAGATTATAACCTCTGGGGGTGAAGTAGTAAGCGGTGGTGAGCTTAATACTTCGTTCCTCATCAAGGCTAATAACGGACTGCACTGAGCCTTTACCAAAACTAGTTTGGCCAGCCAATTTTGCCCGCCGATTTTCTTGGAGGGCAGCGGCAACAATTTCTGCGGCGGAGGCACTACCCTGATTGATTAATACTAAAGTTGGTAACTTTTTACTGTGATCTTGTGCGTCAGCACGATAGTCCAGGTTGCCATCTTCATGGCGCGCCCGAATGCTGACAATGGTGCCTTTGTGTAAAAAGGCATCGGCCACGGCCACACCACTATCCACTAGGCCCCCTGGATTATTACGCAAATCGAGTAACCATGCCTTGGCGCCCTCTTTATGCAGGGTTTGCATATGTTTAATTAATTCTGCGGCTGTTTGTTCTTGAAATTGACTGATGCGTAAATAGCCTATTTGGTTGGCCATCATTTCACTACGTACACTTGGAATATTAATTTGTGTGCGTCGCATAGTGAGTTCTAGCTGCTGGCCTTGGCGCATAATCCGCAGCTTAACCTCAGAACCTTCCGGGCCGCTAATTAGGCGATAAATTGCCATTTGGTCTAGGCCCTTAACACTGCGATTATTAATATGGGTAACCCAATCACCTGCTTTAATACCTGCTATTTGAGCTGGGCTGCCATCAATGGGGGTGATGACTAAGATATGGTGTCCGGCAGGTTCAATTTCTACACCTATGCCCACATAGGAACCTGATGTGGCCTCTTCTAGAGCTCGTGTGGCATCGGCATCAAGGAAGGCCGAGTAGGGATCCAGTTTTAACATCAAACCCTGCAGAGCCAAGGTTAACAGTTCTTCATCACTGCGTGGCTCAATATGCTCGCTACGCACGCGCTCGTATACATTAACAAAATCTTGCAGGGCTTGGAGGGGCAACTGTGGTTGTGGTACAGCATTAGCGACAGCACTTTGCCAACTGCCAATAGAAAAGCTTAGTAAGCTAGCCAATACAATCATGCTTATGGATTGCTTCATGCTGTGGGTTACCCGTTACTGTTAACGTATAAGCCATTGCCGCGGATTCTGTGGACGACCATTTTTACGAATGGAAAAATACAGAGCCGAGATCTGTTGGCCACCACTGATACCGCTATTGGCAATTAACTCTCCAGCCTCTACCTTATCACCAACTTCCTTGTAAAGGGACTGGTTTTGTCCATAGAGGGTTAAATAGCCTGCACCATGATCAATAATCAGTAATAGTCCATAGCCCTTGAGCCAGTCGGCAAATACCACTTGTCCATGGTGAACAGCGATAACTTCACTGCCTTCTTTTGCCTCAATTAACCAGCCATTATCACTGAGAGGAAACTTGGCTTGTTGTTGGCCAAAACGATTTAACACCTTACCTTCAAGAGGCCAGCTTAGTTGGCCTTTAAGTTTAGCAAAAGGCTGGCCAATATTTTGTATTTGTGCCTTTTTCAGGGCAATTTCCAGCTGTTCTAAAAGATCTTGAATTTGTTGTTTGGCGGCATTGCTATCTTGCAGTTGACTCTGTTTCGATTGGCGTTCTTGTTGTAACTGTTTGGCAGTGGTCTTTTGTTCTTGCCGCACAGTTTTTAATTTTTGTTCTTGTTGTTGCAGTTGAAAAAGCTCTTGCTGTAATTCGAGTTCCGCGTCAGCCTGCTCTTGCTGCACGGCATTTAGTCTATTGAGGCTATCACGATAAGCGCTAAGTTGTTCAGCCTGCGCTTGATGAAGGTAGCGAAAGTAAGCCATGATGCGGCTTGCATCAGTGGCATCAGTAAGAGAAAAAAGTAAACCGCTGGCTTGGCGTTGTTGTAATTGATATTGCTGGCGCAAATGCTGGGCTAGTATAACTTCCTGCTCAAACAGGTTGTCTTGAATTTGACTCGCTTGTGCTTGCAATATGGAGATACGTTTTTGCAAACTCGATAGTGAATCCTTGCGTTCACTAATTCGTTGACTAAGCTTGCCTATTTGGCGTTCACTGTTGGCCAGTTGTTGATTAAGTTTTGATGATTTTTGTTGTGCTTGTTGCAACCAATTCTGGAGCCCCTTGATATCTTTCTGCAAGCTTTGCATACGTTGCTCAAGCTGTGCTTTATCGGCTTGCTGATTATTGGCGTGGCTGGAATTTATGGTACCAAATAAAAGCAAACACAAGCTCACCAAAGCAACCGTTAAAGGACGACCTGCTTGGTGAGCAATGCTGGATACCAACATAAGGCTATTTAGCTAGGCTTGCAGTAGGGATTTGCCGGTCATTTCTGCCGGTTGCTCTAGGCCCATCATAGCCAGAAGTGTGGGGGCAATATCAGCCAAAACCCCTTGTCTTAAACTTGGTATCTGGTTGCCTTGGCTTATATATACAAGGGGTACAGGCCAAGCAGTATGGGAGGTATGGGGCTGACCCGTAGTTGGGTTTTGCATTAGTTCGACATTGCCATGGTCGGCTGTAACCAGCGCTTCGCCACCAACCTTATCAAGGGCTTCAATAATACGAGCTAGGCACTTATCCACGGCTTCTACGGCTTGTACGGCAGCATCAAATTTACCCGTATGGCCAACCATATCAGGGTTAGCAAAGTTACAAACAATCAGATCAAAGTGACCAGATTCAATGGCATTAACTAGTTTATCAGTCAGCTCAGGGGCACTCATTTCAGGTTGTAGGTCATAGGTAGCCACATTCGGTGAAGCTATCAGTTCTCGAGACTCACCTGCATAGGGATCTTCTTGGCCACCATTAAAGAAAAAGGTGACATGGGCGTATTTTTCCGTTTCGGCAATACGTAGCTGTTGCATACCTTGTTTGGCAACTACTTCGCCAAGGTCATTAGAGATGGCTTCTGGTGGGAATGAACAACTACATAACTCTCCTAGTTCGGCACTGTATTCCGTGAGCATAACAAATTCACTTAAGGCCAAGGCACTACCTCGATCAAAACCAGTAAAGTCATCTTCAACAAAGGTTCGGGTTATTTGACGTGAGCGATCGGGGCGGAAGTTCATGCAAATAATACTGTCACCATCATTGATGCTGGCGGCATTACCATTAGCGTCAAGAATTACGCTTGGTAATACAAACTCATCGTCTTCATCGCGCCCATAAGCTGCGGCAAGGGCAGCTTGAGCATTCTCGTATGTATGCTCAGATTGGCCATAACGCATGGCTCTATAGGCCAGTTCTGTGCGGTCCCAGCGTTGGTCACGGTCCATGGCGTAATAACGGCCACTGAGACTACCAATACGTCCACCTGCCTCAGCTAGGGCATTTTCTAGATCAGCAATAAACGCCTCTGCTGAGCGGGGTGGGGTATCGCGTCCATCTAACCAAGCGTGTACCACAATCTTGCCGGCACCTCTTTGTTTGGCCATCTGGCAGGCCGCAAAAATATGTTCTTGATGACTATGAACACCACCATCTGATAATAGACCACAGATATGCACGGTGCCTTGGTTACTAACGGCTTTTTCAATAGCACTGACAAGGGCTGAATTGGTGAAGAAGTCGCCATCACTAATAGCTTTGCCAATACGGGTAAAGTTTTGGTAGACAATGCGCCCAGCACCAATATTCATATGCCCGACTTCGGAGTTGCCCATTTGACCTTCGGGTAAGCCAACGTCTGGGCCAGCAGTGCCGATAAGGGTATGTGCATACTGCTCTAACATGCGATCCCAGGTAGGCGTATGTGCAGCGGCAATGGCGTTGGAAGTGGATGTTTCACTTTGGCCCCAGCCATCCAAAATAATTAGGGCTTTGGTAGTTTGTGTTGTCATGATCTCTTGCGGAGTAAGTAAATATAAAAGAACGAAATCAGCTTGATATTTTAGCATTTAGCCCCCAATTAAGCCATGATTGGGCCTGTTTTGTGAAGCTTAGATCACTGGTTTGGCACAACAAAGGGCTTATATTCTCTGAATCCACTATTACGGCCGTTTTAAAGGCTTCAGATTGTGTATAATGCCCGCTAGTTTTTTTATTGTGGCCTCGAGGCATACAGGTAAGGTAATTATGGATCGTATATTCGAATTCGCTGCTAATCACTGGGAAATGGTGTTGGCATTTTTGGCAACATTAGGCATGTTGATTTTCACAGAGCGGCGCAAAGCAGCGCCATCGGTATCGCCTCAGCAAGCAACTGTGCTAGGTAATAGTGAAGGTGCGTTAATGTTGGATATTCGTTCTGCGGCTGACTACAAGTCGGGCAAAATATTGAACTCGACCAATATTCCCTTTGCTGAGTTAAACAAGCGCCTAAGTGACCTAGAGAAATATCGGGATAAGCCTATCGTTATTGTTTGTAAAACAGGTCAAACAGCAGGCAGTGCGGCCAATATTCTACGTAAAGATGGCTATACTAAAGTGCATCGCATGACCGGTGGTATGCTGGAGTGGAGTAACCAAGGTTTGCCATTAGTGCGCAAGTAAGCCTTTAAGCATTTTACAGGGGAAGTCCTATGGCGTCTGAGGTAACTGTCTATAGCTCTGATTTTTGTGGTTTTTGTTTCCGAGCCAAGCGTTTGTTGGATAGTAAACAAGTGTCTTATGCCGAAATCAATGTTGATGGTGATATAGCCAAACGCCGTGAAATGATGGCTTTAACGGGCAATCGAACTGTGCCGCAAATAATTATTAATGGACGGTCCGTCGGGGGCTGTGATGAACTATATGCCTTAGAACGGGCGAATGAATTAGATACCCTCTTGGGTTCGTAATGGAGTAATAATGTCAGAACAAGAAAACACAACAGAGGCTGAGCAAACCGAAGCTGCTCAATCCCAAACGCAAGCACAGCAGCCTCAGATTCAAATTCAACGGGTATATTTAAAAGATATGTCCTTTGAATCACCTAACTCCCCGCAATCATTCTCTTTGACAGGCAAGCCTGAGATTGGTGTAGAGCTAAATAGTAAAGGTCGTCAGGTAGCCGATACAGCCTATGAAGTAGTGCTTAATATCACCGTAACGTCCAAGTCTGATGATAAGGTAATTTACCTAGCTGAGATTCAGCAAGCAGGCTTATTCCACATTGCGAATGTACCTGAGCAGGCAATGGGTCAAGTATTGGGTGCATTTTGCCCAAATATTCTCTTCCCTTATGCTCGTGAAGCGGTGGATAGTTTGGTTTCTCGCGGTGGCTTCCCAGCCATTATGTTATCGCCTGTAAACTTTGATGCCCTATATGCACAAAATGTAGCCCAGCAAGCGGCAGCTCAAGCGGCTGAAAATGGTGCTGCTGAACCTGAGACAAAGGCCTAAATTGCTTTATTAAAAAGGGGAGCTTAGCTCCCCTTTTTTGTTTCTAAAATGGGGTCTATTGCGCTCCTTCAAAGCCTAATTGTCGCCACGCCTCATACACCACTATGGCTGTGCAATTAGATAGATTTAAACTCCGGCTGCTCTCTTTCATAGGCAAGCGCAAACGCTCATCACTTTGGTTGCGAATATCTTCCGGCAAGCCACGACTTTCTGGGCCAAATAGTAAGGCATCTCCTGCTTGATAACTTAATTTGCTGTAGCAGTCACTACCTTTGGTGGTTAGTGCCAGAACGCGCTTTGGACCTACTTGGACAACAAAATCAGCAAAATTCTCATGCACCTGCATATTGGCCCACTCGTGATAATCAAGGCCAGCTCGGCGCATGGCTTTATCTTCTAGGTTAAAGCCCAATGGTTTTATCAGATGTAGCTGAAAACCAGTGTTGGCACATAAACGGATAATATTACCCGTGTTAGGGGGGATTTCAGGTTCGTAAAGTACAACATGTAGCATGGCAGGTATCTCAAGACCATGGGGCACCCTGAGTGTTGGTGTGCACGATAGCCTTTTCGGTTGTGATGGCGCCTATTATAAAGTGCCAACCACTGCACTTGCCAGATATTGTGAAGGATTTATGCTTGGCTAAGTTCTAGCCAAGCATTTTACGACGCAACGCCTTATGATAGCTCTGGACTCGCATCACCAATACCTAGTTCTTTTAGTTTACGTGTTAAGGTATTACGACCCCAGCCTAGTAATTCGGCTGCTTCCCGCTTGCGTCCTCCGGTGTGAGATAAAGCAACATTGATCATGGCGCGCTCAAATTCTGGTAGAGCCTGATCGAGTATGCCATGGTCACCAGCCTGTAACTGTTTCCTAGCCCACACGGATAGTAAGTCTGGCCATTGCTGGGTAGGTGTTTGTTGATCGGCGGTTTGTAATTCTGGTGGCAGGTCGCTGATTAGAATATTGCTACCAGCACCCATAACACTCAACCAGCGACAAAGGTTTTCTAGTTGCCGCACGTTACCTGGCCAATCTAATTGTTGCAGATAAGCAGCTGTGTCAGGCGCTAATAGCTTGGCTTCTACACCCAGCTCTTTGGCTGTCTTATTAAGGAAGTGTTCAGCTAAGGCTGGAATATCCTCACTGCGCTGGGCCAAGGTAGGCACATGAATACGGATAACATTTAAGCGGTGGAATAAATCCTCCCTAAATAGTCCCTCTCCCACACGTTTGTTAAGATCCTGATGGGTCGCCGCAATAATACGTACATCGACTTTTACTGGTGTATGGCCACCTACGCGGTAGAACTCACCATCAGCCAGTACCCGTAGTAGTCGAGTCTGCGCTTCAGCGGGCATATCACCAATTTCATCAAGGAATAAGGTGCCGCCATGGGCTTGTTCAAAATGGCCTTTGCGCTGGTTAGTGGCGCCCGTAAAGGCGCCTTTTTCATGGCCAAATAATTCTGACTCAATAAGATCCTTCTGGATGGCCGCCATATTTAATGGAATAAATGGCTTGGTAGCGCGGGGGCTATGTTGATGAACGGCTTGGGCAATCAACTCTTTACCCGTGCCAGAGGCACCATTTATCATCACCGTCATATTTGATTGTGACAGACGACCAATAGCCCGAAATACCTCTTGCATAGCTGGGGCTGCACCAATTAGCTGGCTTGGTTTGCTAACTGGTTCAAGATCATCACTAGTGCTGATCTCAGTCATTTGTTCAGCACTAAATTGTAAGGCGCGTCGCACTAGTGCGATGGCTTCATCAATATCAAAGGGTTTGGGGAGATAATCAAAAGCACCACCTTGATAGGCTGTGACCGCGCTATCCAAATCCGAGTGAGCTGTCATAATAATAACAGGTGTATTGGGTAGCTTTGCTTGCAGCTCCTGCAGTAAAGAGAAGCCATCCATTTCCGGCATACGGATATCACTGATAATTAATTGTGGCGCTTGACGTTGAGTAGCAGCCAGCAGATCCTCTGCTTGTTCGAAACTACGACAAGATATATTTGCGTGCTGTAATGCCTTTTCCAAGACCCAACGAATGGCGCTGTCATCATCGACCAGCCAGACTTGCTCATTCATACTGTTGTCTCCATGGGAATATAAATTTTAAAGCAGGTGTGACCCGGTTTGCTGTCACACTCAATTAAACCTTGGTGCTGGGCAATCAGGCTTTGGGCAATGCTCAAGCCTAAACCAGTGCCTTGTGCCCGATTGGTAATCATAGGGAAGAAAATTTCGTCTTTTAGTTCAGGGCTGATGCCGGGGCCGTTATCACAAATGCTTACTCGGCATACCAAGCGATGGCATTGATTACCTATGGTAAAGCGCCTTACTGCGCGGGTTTGCATACGTATTTCAGGTGCTTCAATGGCATTTTCTTGCAGCGCTTGCAACGCATTGCGGCCAATATTTAAGAACACCTGCATAAGTTGGTTGGCGTCGAGCATTAACTCAGGGAGGCTAGGATCATAATCGGCCACTAACTTGACGTCTTGACCTGCCTCAGCAGAAAGTAATTTATGGGTTTTATCCAATATTTGGTGGATATTATTAACTTGTTTTTGGGCTTGGCGTTGGGGCCCAAGTAGGCGGTCTACAAGATCACGCAGACGATTGGCTTCCGAGATAATAACATGGGCGTACTCTTGCAGTTCTTGGCAAGCAACAGGGTCGTCAACTTGAGTTTCTAGCTCG
>DNNY01000169.1 GCA_003497765.1 Oceanospirillaceae bacterium | reverse complement strand
TAGCACTAGCTAAATTGGCGCCAATAAAACGTAATGTTATTCGCTATGCTATGGGAATGCCAGCGTCCCCAATGCCATTAGCCAAGTTTTTCAAGAAGTCTCTATATTGATAGTCGATAAGGCAGTTTAGTAGGCCTTTTCGCAGGGCTATTTTTTTTCTATACTGATTCTTATTTGCCAGCAGTAATATCTATATTTATTACGAGGCCAAGCTTGTAACGATTAGGTTTTGGCTTTAAACAAGGTATTGTTTTGTCGTGTATTCTGCAACAGAGCATACACATATTTTCTAAGGAGAGGGCATGTCCAGCATCCCTGATACGCACCAAGATTTTAAATTTTTACGTCAAGAAACCATCCAATCTTTACAGTTAAATGCTCAACTGTTCCAACATCGTGAGACCGGCGCTCAACATATTCATCTCGATACTGGTCAGGATGAAAATGTATTTTTAGTAGCTTTCCGCACTATGCCTATGGATTCAACAGGCGTGGCACATATACTTGAGCATACCTCCTTATGTGGTAGTGAAAAATTTCCCGTGCGGGATCCTTTCTTTATGATGATTCGGCGTTCGTTGAATACCTTTATGAATGCATTTACAAGTAGTGATTGGACGGCTTATCCCTTTGCGAGCCAAAACAAGAAGGACTTTCATAATTTATTAGAAGTGTATTTAGATGCAACCTTTTTTGCCCGCCTTGATGCCTTAGATTTTGCACAAGAGGGCCATAGAGTTGAGCTTGAGGAACAAGCTGATGGCAATGAAAAACTGGTCTTTAAAGGAGTGGTGTTCAATGAGATGAAAGGTGCCATGAGCAACCCTCTTAGTCAGCTTTGGCAAAATGTCAGTAAATATCTATTTCCAACTACTACTTATCATCATAATAGTGGCGGTGATCCTGTTGATATTCCTGATTTAACCCACCAACAATTATTGGCCTTTTATCAGCGTCACTATCACCCTTCCAATGCCGTATTTATGACCAGCGGGAATATTTCAGCGGTGGAACTACAAGAACGTTTTCAAACCTTAGCATTAAATAAGTTTTCAGCGCAGTCCATGGATCACTTACAAATGCAAAATGAAAAACGCTATTACAGCCCACTGCGTGTACAAGAAGGCTATGCAGTGGATGCCAATGATGACAATGCCAAAAGTCATCATGTGATGGCTTGGTTACTAGGTAACAGTACGGATTTGTATCAGCAAATGCAGGCAAATCTGTTATCCCAAGTGTTACTGGATAATAGTGCCTCACCACTTCGTAAGGTGTTAGAAACAACCAATCTTGGCAGTGCACCATCGCCAATGTGTGGCATAGAAGACTCGAATCGTGAAATGACTTTTCTATGTGGTCTAGTAGGTGCCGAGCGTGAAGCGAGTACAGAATTTGAACAATTAGTCTTAGAATGTCTTGAAACTATTGTTGCACAAGGCGTAGACCAAGAGGCCGTAAACTCGGCTTTGCATCAATTAGAGCTAAGCCAAAGAGAGATCGGCGGCGATGGCTATCCATTTGGTTTGCAGCTTATATTGAGCGCCATGCCTGCTGCTATTCATCATGGTGACCCATTGGCGGCGCTTAATCTTGATCCGGTAATTGCGCGACTGCGTGAAGATATTCAAGATAGTAACTATATTCCGTCTTTAGTACGTGAACTTTTACTAAATAATCCACACCGCTTAACCTACACCATGTATCCAGATAAACACCTAGGTGAACATCGCCAAGCAGCCGAACAGAGCCGTTTGGATACTATGTATAAGACCATGGACGATAAACAAAAACAACAAGTAAAAGACCTTGCTGTAGCTTTGCAACAACGTCAAAACGAGGTCGATGATGTGAGTATATTGCCGACGGTAACGCGGCAAGATATTCCTGATGATATAGCTATAGCTGAACCCACCAGTGGGTGTCACCAGCAACAGACAAGTTTTGATGCTGGTACCAATGGTTTAGTTTATCACCAATTAGTTCTACCTTGGCCAAAGTTAACACCTGAGGATTTACCGTATTTGGTATTGTTAGCCCAGTTTTATACCGAGATGGGTGTTGGTGATGCTGATTATTTGCAGTTGCAAGCCCGTCAGGCCAATGTCTGCGGTAGCTTTTCTGCCTTTTTATCAAATCGGGGAGCTGCTGAAAATTCTGATTCAATAAATGCCTATTTTGTGCTTTCTATGAAAGGCTTGGTTGATAAGCAACCTGAAATGGTGGCGTTACTCAAGGAAACCCTGCAGGAATGCCGTTTTGATGAGGCACAACGAGTACGTGATCTAGTAGCGCAATTAAGAATAAGACGCCAGCAGGGAGTGGTTAGTGCAGCTCATAGTCAAGCTATGAGGTGCGCAAGTCAAAATATAAGTGCTGCTGCAAATTTAAGCTATGCTATGTCTGGCCTAGCTACCATTAATTGGTTACAAAATCTGGATGACAGTTTAACTGATGAGGTTAATTTAATAGCCCTATGCAACAAGTTATCTAGTATCCAAAAGCAACTTGCTAGTCAGCCTATGCAAGTGGTGTCAGTAGCTGAAAGTCAGCATCAACTGCATATCGCTGATACTCTACAAAATAATTTTGCCGAACAATTGGGTACTACTGATAGTCAATTAGATTGGTCATATGAAGCCGGTGTAGTGAAACAAATATGGGCCATCAACACTCAGGTTAATTGTTGTGCGAGAGCCTACAGGACAGTGCCATCAAATCATGAGGATGCTCCGGCGCTAGTTATTCTTGGCGATATTTTACGTAATGGTTATTTGCACCGTGCTATACGAGAGCAGGGCGGTGCTTATGGTGGCGGTGCTAGTCAAGATAATAATAGTGGTTGCTTCCGGTTTTATTCCTATCGAGATCCAAGAAGTGTTGATACTTTTGCTGATTATGATAGCGCTATTGCCTGGGCTGCAGAAGGTAATATTAATGCTCAACACCTAGAAGAGGCGCTGCTGGGTGTAATTGGTAGTCTCGACAAACCAGGCTCACCGGCGGGAGAAGCTTTAGCAACTTTTCAGCACAATCTACATAATCGCACACCAAAAATACGTAAGGCATTTCGCCAACGTTTATTACAAGTTACCTTAGAGGATATCAATAAAGTGGTAAGGGTTTATTTGCAAAATAAGCCAGCTTCAGAGGTTGTCGTTGGGTCAAACGAACTTACAAAATTAGATTATTTTAAGGAGTTTCAATTTTTCCAAGTTTAATACTTGATTAAATGGTCAACTATTATTGACCTTTATGATGGTATTAGTTAGATTTGCTGCCATACAAAAATTTTGAGAGAAATATGTCTAATTCAACAATGACTGAAAAGCCAAATTTTAAGACTGTTTCGAAACCATTACTCGAAGTCAAATCCTTGACCAAAAAGTTTGGTGACTTTGTCGCCAATGACGCTATAGACCTTGTTCTTGAAGCCGGTAATATCCATGCCCTGTTGGGTGAAAATGGAGCTGGTAAATCCACCCTAGTAAAAATGATTTACGGTGCTTTGCAACCTACTGCTGGGCAGATTATTTGGCAGGGTCAAGTGGTTACAATCGAAAATCCTGCAGCTGCACGTGAACTAGGTATTGGCATGGTGTTTCAACATTTCTCTCTGTTTGAAGCCCTAACTGTTACGGAAAATATTAGCTTGGCTTTGCCCCCTCATTTACGCACCAGTGATTTAGAAGAGCGTATTGCCAACCTATCGCAAGATTATGGTCTACCGCTTAACCCAAGGGCTTTGGTGGTCGATCTTTCCGTTGGGGAAAGACAACGCATAGAAATTGTCCGTTGCTTATTGCAAGAACCACGTTTATTGATAATGGATGAGCCCACTGCGGTATTAACGCCCCAAGAAGCTCAAGCGCTGTTTACAACATTGCGGCGCTTGGCTGATGAGGATTGCGCTGTGCTTTATATTTCCCATCGCTTAGAAGAAGTTAAACAGCTTTGTCATGATGCGACTATATTACGCCTTGGTGAAGTAGTTGCCCAACTTGATCCCCAACAAGAAACAGCTGGCACCTTGGCTCAACATATGGTTGGCTCAAGTGTCCATGCAGTTAGTCGACAAGATAATAATCAAGCTGGTGACACTTTATTACAATTGAGCAATCTTTATCAGCGCGCAGGTACTCCTTTTGGGGTTGATTTAGTTGATCTTAATCTTGAAGTACGCAGTGGTGAAATTGTGGCTATTGCTGGGGTTGCAGGCAATGGTCAAGGTGAACTTTTCTCTGCCTTATCGGGTGAGATTACTAATCAAGATGCCGCTGCGATCTATATACAAGGCCAAGCTTGTGGCCATACTTCTATTAATGAGCGACGTCAGTTGCAGGCCGCTTTTGTCCCAGAAGAACGTAATGGCCACAGTGCTATAGGTGATTTTAGTCTGACGGAAAATATCCTCTTATCACGGCACGCTGTGGCTGATGACCAACGTCCTCTGCATCAGGGTTGGGCGGGTATAAAGC
>DNNY01000027.1 GCA_003497765.1 Oceanospirillaceae bacterium | reverse complement strand
GAAAATCCACTTTAGCAACATGGCCAGCGCCTAAATCAGCATAAAACACTAAATCTTGCTGCTGTGTTGGTAGGTAGGTAAAAAATCCATCCGCATCGGTCTGTAACTGAGCCAGTTCCTGCCCCATATGGTTTAGCACAGACAGGTCTGCATGGCTAGCCATATCACCGTTAGAATAGCCTAACTCCCCTTCCACTAGATCGCCACTAACAAAGACATCTAAAATAACCTTATGCCCCCAAGCCCATGGACTTAAAGCCAGCAAAATAATCATCACTAGGGTCTTGTTATGCATTATTGCCAAACCTTTTCGATAAATAGTTCCGGCCTTACCTTACCAATCAGATACAGGGTAGCGCCGGATAGAACAGCTTCAATACATATTACTGGAATATGGCTTACCAATACCAATTGGGCAGCAGGAATAAATTCATCACCACTTAACCATAAACTAGTAGCCACCATAATGGTTGTACCAGCCACCGCTAAACCGCCACCAATGGCGCCTAATATAAATCGCTTGTGATCTGAAGCAGCAGCAAGAAAGGGCCTAATTAGAAAGTAAACCAGCAACGCGGGCAAAGCAATATTAAAAGCGTTGACACCCAACACTGTAACGCCACCATAACCAAACAAGACTGCTTGCAGTAATAGGCCCACAAACAAGGCTGGCATCACTGCCCAACCTAGCAGTATTCCTGCAACACCATTCATGATCAGATGCACAGAAACTGGACCCATTGGAACATGCACCAGAGAAGCAATAAAAAGCATAGCTGCCAAAATACCCGTAGCTGGTATTTTTTCTAAGGGCATATGACGCATCCCCTGCATCAGGCCCAACCCGGTCAGGGCAGCGCCCGTTAGCAAAACCTCAGTGCTTAAGACTCCATCAACAATATGCACTCGGTTCTCCTAGTTTAGGTCATGGGCTTGCACCCAGATAATGGCATCTTGAGACAAAGGTTTATCTTGGTAAGTGTCATCAGTACCCACTCCCAAAGCGGCAAATCCCCAATAACCGGCTTTGGGAATAGCCATGCTAAATACACCTTGGGCATCACTTAGGATGGTGATGCCACCCCCAGGTAATTCCATACTGGCATTAGAACTCACTTGACTAGTCTTCATATCAGGAGGGGCAATCATATATTCTACTTCAATTTCTGCAAAGGGTACTGGCTTACCTGCACTTAATACCTGACCCCGAAAATTGCTGCCGGCAAGAATATTATAAGGTTTGGCTAGGGGTCGTATTTCCACTTTAAGTCCCTGCAACTGGTCCCAGTCCGTTGGCATCTGATTGCGGTTTAAATAGACTTTGGTGATTTGTTGAATATAAATATCTTCCGAGGCTTCGTAGTAAGGTTCTGGGGTTACCACAACGACATAATCACCTGAGCGCTTAATTGGAATATTAATATCCCAACTAATAGCTGAATTGTGTTGGCCAGTAAACACAGTCTGTTGGGCTTGATCACTAATATTTATTGGCTGCCCACGATGATAAACACTGACATCCAATGGTTTGGCCATATCCATAACATAGCCATTTTCCATAGGATGCCAAAAAATTAGCTTGGCAGGCACCGGCTTGGGTTTTTCTATAATAGTTGTTTCTGTATAAATTAATTGAAAGTGAGCGTAGCTAAGTTGACTGCAAACGCATAAAACTAACCCAAGGATAGATTTAAAGGCTGCGGAAAATGGCATTTGGAAATTCCCAATAAATTTGCGTGTACACCCGGGAATCATAAGGGAGAGGATAAATATAAAAACTTGCCCCGCCCGATGCTCACCCGGCATCTGGTTTAATACTTTGGGCAGGTCTCCTGGCTTAGACCAGATTATCAAAACAATCTGACCCATACAGTTGCGGGGACAGCCATCTCAGTATCACTTATACCTAGATGTTCCCTTTTAAGCTTTACGGCGACTAATCTAGCCGTTGGTAAAGCACCCAAAGTAGGTGCGTATGATCGCCCTTTCGCGGTCATGGGTCAAGCTGAAAACAAGATCTAAACGACCATAGACGCCTCATGAGCGACATGGGCAGCAAATAAAGCCTCACCCTCAGCAATATCCCCTAAGCGATTGATATTAAAAAAAGGATTATAGGGTATTTCATCAAAGGTCACATCCGCCACACCATAGCGTGAGGAAAATAAATCTACTTTATGAATACCCTCCTCTAACAGGGCATGATGTAACTCGTTATGCAGGTCAACGGGCCATAAACCAAATACGGGTTGGGTGCGCCCTTTATAGCTAGCACAAGCCAAAGGGTGTTGCTCATCAACGGCTGCTAGCATACGTTTAACATAGTCATGGGGATAAAATGGCGTATCAGCCGCGATAGTAATAATATGGCTAACCTGAGGCTGAAAAGCGCGTGCCCATGCCATAGCCGATAAAACACCCGCTAAGGGGCCAGCAAAGTTAGGCACAATATCCTCTTGCACGGGCAACTGGAAGTGAGCATAGCGTTCCAGATCACCATTGGCATTCAGCAGAATGCGTTTTAATTGCGGTTTGGCGCGTTCTACCACATATTCTAATAGTGGTTTTCCGGCAATTTCTGTGAGTGGTTTATCGGCTCCATCCATGCGTCGCGCCTGACCACCTGCTAAAATTACCCCAACTAGTTGTTTTTGTTCCAGCATCCTTTGCTCCTCAACTTAGTTAATAGCTTCATTTTTTACCTAGTCTGCCGTTATATCATAAAGCAAACGTTCTTGCCCACTAAGCACCACAAATTGTCGCCCGCGGGCACGACCAATAAGGGTTAGACCTGCTTGGCGAGCTAGTTCTACTCCCCAAGCCGTAAACCCAGATCGTGAGATCAAAATCGGAATCCCCATTTGTACCGTTTTAATCACCATTTCGCTAGTTAGGCGCCCCGTGGTGTAAAAGCATTTGTCGTCTGGTTTGATGGTATGTTGATACATATAGCCAGCAATCTTATCAATCGCATTATGACGCCCCACATCCTCCATATAGACTAATGGCTGTGAATCACTACATAGGACACAGCCATGAATGGCCCCAGCTTTCTGATAAATACTTGGGGTCGTATTAATATGCTTATTTAGGGCATAAATAACACTGGTTTTTATGGTCATATCGCCCGTTAGCTTAATATCCTTAAACTGCTCCATCATATCGCCAAATACGGTGCCTTGGGCACAACCAGAAGTCCGCACTTTTTGCTTTAATTTATCTTCGTAATTGGTTTCTCTAGCCGTACGCACAATCACTACAGATAAGTCTTCGTCATAGTCTATATCGGTCACTTGATCATCGGTGTGGAGCATATTCTGATTAAGCAAAAAACCCAAAGCTAGATATTCTGGGTGATCACCTAAGGTCATTAAGGTGACTATTTCCTGACGATTAAGGTATACGGTTAAGCCGCGCTCTGTAACCACATCAACGGTCACTGGCTGATTGTGTTCATCGCGTCCTTCTACCCCACTAGTTAGTCCAGGGGTGTCTGGCTGTGGATAAAGGAGATAGCCTGATAAGTCAGCAATTTTCATAACAACACCTTTCAAGGCTCAACATTTAATATGCTTGCCTTTGCAGTTTAATCCATACACTAGAGGGATAGTACAGGAAAACCTGACCTGATCAATTAGCAAGGTGGGTATTTATAAAGTATATGACTGAGTTTAGTTGTGTGTTTGCTTTTGTTTAGCTAGCCACTGATCAAGTTTATTAGCAAAAGCCATGCGATCAGCATGACTATAGGCTGCAGGCCCACCTGTTTGCACACCACTAGAGCGCATAGTCTCCATAAAATCTCGCATATTGAGCTTAGCTTTAATATTGGCTTTGGTGTAGGTTTCACCGCGGTTATTTAAGGCTGTGGCATCCTTGGCAATGATCTCTGCGGCAAGGGGAATATCAGAGGTTATAACCAAATCACCAGCCTGCACACGTTTAACAATTTCATTATCGGCCTCATCAAAACCACTGCTAACTTGCAGCATACGCACCACTTTTGATGGTGGCGTAAAGATAAACTGATTAGCGACAAATACAGTGGGTATTTGGGTGCGTTCGGCAGCACGGCATAAGATTTCCCTTACCACCACCGGGCAAGCATCGGCATCAACCCATACAGTCATTATCAATATTCTCCAAAAAGTAGTCCATTTAAGGCATAATTATGAAGTAAAAAAACTACAATAGCTCGACTATTTAGCCAGCAAATACCCAGTAGTTATGTAGCAACACTTCAAAAACGGTAGTTTTTTGACGTATTATACGCGGGCTTAAAAACGCTGGGTTGTGGCTTGTATAAGTCTAGGGTGGCATAGGCCATAACTTAACAAGCCCCTGGCGTGTTTGCCAGTAACAATCAAGGGATCCCATGACTGATCATAACAACACCATATACTACACTCTAACCGACGAAGCGCCGTCTTTGGCAACATGCTCTTTATTGCCTATTGTACGCGCTTTTACTAATGCCGCTGGTATTAAGGTTAAAATTACTGATATTTCTTTGGCTGGTCGTATTCTAGCTAATTTCAGTGACTTCCTAACAGAAGAGCAACAAATTCAAGATGGCCTGCAATTCCTTGGTGAGCTGACCCAAGACCCTAGTGCCAATATTGTTAAGCTGCCAAATATTTCTGCTTCTGTACCCCAGTTAGTTAACTGTATTAAAGAATTGCAGTCGCAAGGTTATGCTGTACCTGATTATCCGCAAAACCCAACGAGTGTAGAAGAAGAAGCGATTAATGCTCGCTATTCCAAAATTCTAGGAAGTGCCGTTAATCCAGTCTTACGTGAAGGTAACTCTGACCGCCGCGCACCCGGCGCCGTTAAATCCTTCGCA
>DNNY01000118.1 GCA_003497765.1 Oceanospirillaceae bacterium | reverse complement strand
AGGATCATGAGTAACCAAAACCAAACTCAGCTTATTACGTTCTTGTAGATCGGCAACCAAGTCGATCATTTCCCTACGCAGACCGGGATCCAAAGCACTAAATGGTTCATCCAACAATAACCATGGTTGCCGCCGCACTAAAGCCCTTGCTAAAGCCGCGCGCTGCCGCTGACCCCCAGATAGACTGCCTGGCAAACGTTTGCCCATGCCAGCCAAACCGACTTGCACCAGAGCTTCCTCCACGGCTTGCCGCTGATTCTCTGTCAAGCGTAGCCCAGGATCAATACCTAAGCCAACATTGGTAAATAGATCTAAATGGGCAAATAAATTATGCTCCTGAAATAAACTAGTAAACGGCCTTTGGGCTGGTAATTGTGACACTAGATCCCGCCCCTGCCATAGTAGTTGCCCACTGGTTGGCGTAACAAAACCGGCTAACGTATTTAATAGTGTTGTTTTGCCTGCGCCACTGGCACCAACAAGAGCTGTACACTTTTCTGTAGGCAATATGGCATCAAAACAAAATTTATTTTGCCCCTGACAAACATGCAATTGTTGTAACTCAAGCACGACGCCTCCCCACACCTTTTTCCAAACCCACAAAGACCAATAAACATAGTGTTAATAATACCAAAGCGGTCACCGCTGCAGCTGCCCCTTGATAGCTACCCAAGCGCTGGTACATAAGTAGTGGTAAGGTTTTTACATCTGGCGTACCGAATAACGCCACTACACCAAGATCACCTATTGAGAACGCCGCCACAATGGCTAAACCCAAGCTCATAGCTGGGCGTAACACCGGCCATTCCAGCCAGCGCCAACGTTGCCAGCCTTGCATATTTAAACTCATACACAAACGATCATGCTGTTGTGCCAATTGCATATAAGGTTCAGTTAGCACTCGTAACATAAAGGGTAAACCCAAAACACTATTAACGAGCATGACAAGATAAAGGTTTATGGCAAACACATCCACCCAATGGCGCAGAGCCAAAAACAAGCCGGTGCCCAATACCAATGCCGGAACCACCAATGTCACCATACCCAATGACTCGATTACCGCAGCCATCCACGGCCAACGCTGCTGAGTATGGCGACGCATCAACAATAAACCCCAAGCCATAAACAAGCAAAGAAGGGCCGCACTCAAGGCAACCCAAAGGCTATTCCACGCCGCTAACCATAACTGTTGGTCTGCTAATACTTGCCACCAATGATCATTAAAGCCAGCTAAGATCACACCCGTTAGAGGTAATACAACTAATAGCAAACCAACTAGTAAGAAAACACTGTCAATCACTTTGCCAAGCCATTGATCAGTATCTGGACGTGTCATCTTAAGACCTAAACTTGGATTAATCACCGTTGGTCGCCCTAAGCGAATACCTAACCACAATATCAGACCACACAACAATAGCTGCACTAAACTTAATTGGGTCGCCAAAGGTAAGTCAAAATCTAAGCGCACAGCCTGATAAATAGCAACCTCTAAGGTAGTCGCTTTAGGCCCACCCCCCAAACTCATTACCACAGCAAAACTAGTAAAGCATAAAGCAAATACCAAGGCCGCTACTGGAGCCAACACCATGCGCACATGGGGCCACTCCAATAGACGCCAATGCTGCCATGAAGACATTCCCAATTGCTGCGCCAAGCGCCATGATTCAGGGGGCACAGACTGCATGCGTTGCAAGATTATGCGGGTGGCCAAAGGCAAATTAAAAAATACATGGGCCAATAAAATTCCCGTTAGCCCATAAAGATAGGAACCAGATGACCAATCAAGACTAGTTAAAAGACCATTGACCCAACCCTGTCGGCCATGCACCACAACCAAGCCAAACACAGCGACAATGGCTGGCACAACTAAAGCCACACTAAATATTTGTAATAGTAAATCACGCCCAGGAAAATGGCGCCTTGCTAAGGCTCTAGAAAGGGGAACAGCCAAGCCAACACTGATCAAGGTAGACAATAGCGCCTGCCATAGTGAAAACCAGATAACCCCTCGTAGATAAGGGTCGGTGCGCAACAATTGCCAATCAATAGCGCCCATATAACTTCCAAGGGCACCTAATGCCGTTAAGAATGGCAATAACACCAGCAGTAAAGCTAGGCCAGAAAGCCAAAACCAATGATAGTGCTTAACAGCTAATTTCATCGTCGTCTAAGCACCAAACTGTTGGCTAATCATTTGCACATAGGCTGCTGTAGCCCCTCTTTTCTCGGCTAGCAATTGCTGCCCAGCTTGCCCCATTAACTGTCTTTTTTCAGCATCGGCCATTAGTGCTGGAATTTGCTCCGTTAGCTGCCCAGCAGAGGTAAATTGTAAATTACCTGCTTGCTGCAAAAGTTCACAAACCTCGGCAAAATTAAACGTATGAGGACCCATTAATATTGGCTTGCCCAAAGCCGCCGCTTCCAGAGGATTATGCCCACCTTTGGCCGCCAAACTGCCACCTACAAACACCACATCGGCCAGACCATAAAAATCTATTAGCAAACCCATCGCATCAACCAATAACACTCGACGCCCAGTTTGGTTTATATTGTCAGCCTTAGTATCACTGTAGCACTGCCATGGCAAGCCACTAGATTCACATAGATCCGCCACTTCGGCAAAGCGTTGTGGATGCCGTGGCACTAAAATAAGTAAGCCATTATTTATGGCATCCATTTTCGCCCAAGCTTGCAATAAAATACTCTCTTCACCTTCCCTCGTACTTCCGCATACCCAACAGGTATCATCTGCGAGCAACCACTGACTGGTATTTAATGATGTTTTTGTCTCAGGTAAAGCAATATCAAACTTTACACTACCCATAATCTGTACTTTGGCAGCTTCAGCACCAAGCCAAGTGAAACGTCTGGCACTAGCCTTATCTTGCACCAGCACTCGCTGTAAATTAGCTAGCATGGTCTTACTAAGGCTTCGGAGTCGACTATAACCTCGGGCTGAACGGTTTGATAAACGGCCATTAATAAGCCAAACGGGGAGCCCTCGTGCTTGCCATAAGCGGAGCATATTTGGCCATAACTCAGTTTCTACTAACAATAGACCCCGAGGCTTTATCCTATATAAAAATAGCCTTTGGGCTACACCCATATCAAAGGGCATATAAGCATGCATGATAGTTGGGTAGTCAGCGAATAATTTTATACAGCGATCTCGTCCAGTCGCCGTTGTCGTAGTAACTAAAATAGGCATAGTGGACGCTTTAGCAAGCTGAGATAACATGTCAGCAACAGCATTGATCTCACCCACCGATGCGGCATGCACAACTAAAGGCTGCTGATCCATGGTTGGTACCCAACCATAACGCTGCCAAAAATCTGATCTAAACTCAGGTCGCCGCCAGATAAAAATCAGGTGTGTTATAACCCCAATAGGTAACAACAGATACCAAAGTATGCGATAGATGAGTGACAAATTTTCTCTTCCTTTCGACTAGATGGGTTTTGTACAAGCATTTAGCTTGATAGAATGCCAACCAACAAAACTTTTGTTAGTTACTGAATTGGCTGCCATTTACCATGCGTATTGTAAACTTAATCTCCGGAAAAGATCTTGGCGGCCCCAAACAAGCATTTGTACATTACAGCGATAATTTACGCTACTTAGGCCACCAAGTCACCTCCATTATTCGGTCAGGTGCTCAAGTGCAAGCATTGCTTGACCAACGCCAACTCGATTACCAATTTCTAGACTACCCACGGAGTCGTTGGCCTGGTTTTCGACATCTAGCTCAACGACGCCTTCAAGCATTAGTTAAGCAAAACCCTGCTGATCTAGTGCTAGTTCATAAACCGATTGATGCAGCTTTAATAAAACCTGTTCTACCTAGCCAATGTCAGTTGGTTTTGGTGCTGCATAGCTACACAGCTCGCGGCATAAATGCAGCTGATATGATATTAGCCGTATCCGAGCCAGTGAGAGATTTTGTCATTAATAATGGCTTTCAAGGGCCAGTGCTGGTGATGCCTAATTTAGTGGAACTTAATTCTCAGGAACCCATTGCGCGAGCCCAAAAAACACCCTTTCATATTGCACATATGGGCGTAATGCGTCGCACTAAAGGTCAGGATCTACTTATTGAGGCTTTGCATTTATTAAAGGCTTTGCAGCCACATTTTCGTGCCACCTTGGCAGGTAAAGGCCGCTGGTATAATAAAATCAGTAAGTTGGTTAGCCAATATCAACTCCAGAATCAGGTTAACTTGACGGGCTGGGTGGACAATCAGCAAAGAGACGCTTTTTTTGATGCTGCTGATATCATTTGTATTCCCTCCCGCAGTGAAACCTTTGGCATGGTCATTATTGAAGCCATGGCGAGAAAAAAACTGGTTTTGGCAACCCGTTGTGGTGGCCCCGAAGGCATTATCCAAGATGGCGAAACGGGATTTCTTACGGACATTGATGCTGCATCAATGGCAACCAAACTTGATCATATTATGCAACTTAGTGAAACTGAGCATCTAGAAATTTGTGAGCGGGCCTATCAACATGTGCTACAAAATTATAGTAGCAAACCGTTTCGACAACGATTGCAATTGATGCTACAGACTCTAGCTGAAAATTAACTTTCATCGGCTTCGGCAAACTGTAAATCATGTAAATGGGCATAAACACCCTTTTTATTTAGTAAAGACTGATGAGAACCTTGCTCTACAATTTGGCCTTTATCCATCACCACAATTAAATCCGCTTGCTCAATAGTTGATAAGCGATGAGCAATTACTAAAGTTGTCCGACCGGCCATAACAGCATTTACAGCTCCCTGTATATGGCGTTCTGATTCTGTATCTAAGGCAGAAGTGGCTTCGTCCAATACCAGTATGGGTGCATCTTTTAAAAGCGCTCTAGCTAGGGCAATACGTTGTCTCTGGCCACCCGACAACAGCACACCCGACTCGCCAATTGGCGTCTCCAAGCCGGCGGGCATTTGATCAGTAAATTCATCCACCCGCGCCGCTTTTGCTGCTGCTTGAATAGCTTCTACAGGTGCATCAGCCATAGCGCCGTAAGCTATATTTTCAGCAATAGTGCCATTAAACAGTGTCACCTGCTGATTTACCAAGGCAATTTGGGCCCGCAAATCAGCCCGCTTGACTTGACTAATATCCTGCCCACCAATACAAATTTGGCCACTTTGAGGGTCATAAAAGCGTAACAGTAAATTGACCAATGTCGATTTACCACTACCTGAGCGACCAACCAAGGCAACCACTTTGCCAGCTGGTAAGGTTAATTCAATATCTTCCAGTATGGGCTTATCCTGATAGGCAAAGCCAAGTTGTTGGAAAGTGATATCACCCTTAGGTTGTAACAGTTGTTGCTGCGAATCATCTGGTTCGGGAGTTTCATCAAGTAAGGAAAAGATACTCTGCGCAGCAGCGATGCCTTGCTGCAAAATAGAGTTCACTTCCGTTAAACTGCGTAAGGGTTTAGTCAGCATACCCGCCGCAATAATAAAGGCGATAAATTCACCCGCCGTCATAACCGCAATAATCTCCGGCTGTAAGGCCAGAAAAATCAGCAATGCCATCGCTGCCGCTACTAACATCTGTACCACAGGAGTAGAGATAGATTCAGCCAGAGCTAATTTCATGGCTTGTTGGCGATTGCCATTGCTAGCCTTAAAAAAGCGTTGGCGCTCTTTGGTCTGGCCGCCAAACATCCGCACCACATCGTAGCCCTTGATGGTTTCACTAGCACTAGCAGTAACATCGCCCATACTATCTTGCAAATTACCACTAATCGTACGAAAGCGTTTTGCGGCCTTGCTCACCACTAAGCCAATAAAAGGGCCAACTAACAAGAAGGCAAGGGTTAACTGCCAATTGAGATAAAGTAGATAAGCGAATAAACCAATAATAGTCAGCCCTTCACGCACCAGTATTTTTAACGCATCCGTGGCAGCGCCGGTAATTTGTTCCACATTAAAGGTTAACTTGGACAACAAGGTGCCTGAGGCGTGACGGTGATAGTATGCAGCAGGCAACACCAGTAGCTTATCAAATATAGCTACCCGCAAATCATGGACTACATGCCTAGCCACATAGGCAATACCGTAATTACCAAGGAAGAAACCGACACCCCGAGCCAAAAAAATCAGCATAACTAGCACTGGAACAATATACCGAGCATCAAGATTATTTTGCTCGACACTTTCAACCATATGCTTAGTGAGCTCAACAAAGGCAGCCTGCGAGGCAGCAAACAGGGCAAAACCAAGGATAGCCACGACAAAGACTATCCAATAGCTGGCGACATAGCTTAACAAGCGCTTGTAGGACGACCAAGCCGATTGCTTACCTGTTACCTCTGCATCTAAATCCATATTGTTTCCTGTTACTGGGCCATTTCAAATATTACCGCCCGTTGCCGCCAATGCACTGGCAGTGTAAACTGATCCCATCTTTGCCAGAGCTCATAATAATCTCGTGTCTAGCGCCAAATTCTCACCCCAAAATGCTTCTCTCTCAGCCTTTACTGGCATAAAGTATTGGCCTATTTGGTTAGCTATGGGGCTGCTTAGACTAATTACTTTTTTACCTTGGTCTGTGGGTAAGAAATTTGGCCCTGCTCTGGGTTATCTATTGTACCAGCTCTCCAAGCGCCGTCGGAACATTACAGAAAAAAATATTGCCGCCTGCTTTCCCGAACTCAATCAGCAAGAACAACATAAATTAGTCTTAGATACTTTTTATGCTAACGGTATAGGCGTTATTGAGACAGCCTATGCTTGGTGGAGTTCCCTAAAACCGTTTAATAAATATTTACAAATTGATGGTTTAGAGGCCCTGCAAGAGGCCTGTGATTCTGAGCAAGGTGTACTGCTATTAGGTGCTCATTTTACTAGCCCTGACCTTGGGTGTGCTCTGCTTAATCAGCACCAGCCGTTTAGTGTCACATATCAGCGCCATAAAAATCCGTTATTGGATGCCCTTATTCTGCGCAGCCGCAGCCATTGTTTAGGTGGTGCCATTGAACGAGATCAAATCCGTCAGGTGGTGAAAACATTAAAACACGGCCAAACGGTATGGCTAGCGCCAGATCAGGACTTAGGCCCAGAGCGGTCTGTATTTGCGCCTTTTTTTGGCATACCAACGGCAACCACAGCTATTGCAAGTCGATTGGCAAAGAGCACCCAATGCCGCGTATTCTTCTTTTCCCACCAGCAACACCAACAACAGGGCTATCATCTTCAGCTAATAGCACTGGATGAATTGCCTAGTGGTGACGATACCCAAGACGCTAGGATTATCAACAACCATATTGAGGCAGCCATAAAGCACTACCCTGCACAATATCTATGGCTGCATCGACGTTTTAAAACCCGACCTCAGGGTTCGCCAGAGATATATTAAATATTCCCAATAATATATCTTACGGCACGGCTGTTGAGTCCAGCATCAATGTTTGCCAAATAGCCTGCACCTGTTGGCGCTCATCTTGCAATTTATGGGTAACTACTTTGCCAGCTTGATTTTGTAGGGCTTGACGATGCTCCATTGAGCGCATCTGGCGATAACAATCGGCTAATATATTTGTCGCCTCTACAGACATTAAATCTGCCTCACGCAGAGCATCCAAAATCCGTACATTATCCGTATAAGTCAATAAGGATTGGGCTTGGGCGGCATAGGCCAAGACGGCAAATTGCACCATAAACTCAATATCTACCAGACCACCTTGATCCTGCTTAATATTGAAGGACTGCTGGGCCTGCTGACTCGGTTTAGTAGCCAAACTAGCACGCATCTTTTCCCGCATGGTAACGACATCTTGACGCAGTGTAGCCATATCTCGTGGCTGCGCTAATATCTTGCGTCGGACTTGATTAAAACGGCTAGCTAAAGTTTGGCTACCCGCAATAGGCCGCGCCCGAACCAAGGCCCGATGTTCCCCTGTCCCAGCTTGTTGGTGCTGGGTTTTTTCCAAGGCTCG
>DNNY01000138.1 GCA_003497765.1 Oceanospirillaceae bacterium | reverse complement strand
TCCGGCCGTGTGCTCTTCCGATCTATGGAAGCCACTCTTGGTATCCGGCCCACCGCGCAATAAGTAGCGTTTACAAGCTGCTGGTGTTTATAGATAATGGCAGGCCAACAGGGCAGCCGAGTATACTCCCTATAAAAGTATTAACTTTATGAAAAATAAAGATACGCTATTTGCCACACCTATGGAAACGAGCCCATTTGAGTTTAATGCTCAAGTGGCGGATGTATTTGACAATATGATTCAGCGCTCCGTACCTGGCTACAATTTTTTATTGGATGTTATTGCTGTTTTAGGCCAGCGCTATGGCGTTGAGCACAGCCAATGTTATGACCTGGGCTGCTCCTTAGGTACCACCAGCCTGCGTTTGCGGCAAAACTTACCTGCCAGTTGCCATGTTATTGGCGTTGATAACTCGGCAGCCATGGTGAGTCGCTGCCGACATAATATGGCTCGTGATCATAGTCAGGCTAGTTACGAAATTTGTCAGCAAGATATCCAAAATACGCATATAGAAAATGCCTCTATTGTCATACTTAACTTTACCTTACAGTTTATTGATGATGACGAACGCCAGAGTATTCTCAATAAAATATATGCAGGGATAAGACCAGGTGGTGTGTTGCTGTTAGCAGAAAAGGTCTGTTTCGACACGCCTGGGCAACAGCAACTGCAAACCGATTTGTATCACGATTTTAAACGCTTACAGGGTTATAGTGATTTGGAAGTAGCCCAAAAGCGCGCCGCTTTGGAAAATGTACTAGTACCTAATACCTTAGAGCAACATCATAAGCGCTTGCTTGGTGCTGGTTTTAAGCAAATTGAAGTGTGTATGCAATGTTTTAACTTTGCCGCTCTACTCGCCTTTAAGTAATACTATATTCTAAACTATGACTATATCCTTAGACGCTTTCTTTAGCTCCACAGCGGATACGCCAATAGCAAAATTCCATGCACCACTGAAAATGGCTCTGCAAGAACATTATGAGGCTAAAATTCATGGACGCACTAGTGAATGGGATCAGGCCTTAGCTTCCTTACCAGTAGCTAATTTTGAGCATATTGATCTTTCTCAAGAGCGAGTAACTATCCCCCTGCCCAGTGGCTGGCAATTAGATAAGCAAGCGCTTAAAGAAAACTTGATGGCCTTTAAACCTTGGCGCAAAGGCCCATGGCACTATCTAGGTATTGATATTGATACCGAATGGCGCTCAGATTGGAAATGGCAACGTATCGCTCCCCATTGCACAGACTTAACTGGCCGTAATGTGCTGGATATTGGCACTGGCAATGGCTATTTCTTGTATCGTATGTTGGGTGCGGGAGCCAAACTAGCTCTAGGCATCGATCCAACAAGGATTTTTTTATATCAATTTCACGCCGCGCAACGATTATTAGCGCCAAACAACGCCCACTTATTACCCCTGCGCAGTGAACATCTACCTGCCTTTGGCTGCTTTGATACTGTGTTTTGTTTAGGCGTGCTCTATCACCGCCGATCACCTATTGATCATCTGCAGGAGCTATTTAGTTATCTGCGCCCAGGTGGCGAGCTGGTACTAGAGACACTAGTGGTTCCTGGTGACAAATACACCATATTAGTACCGGCTGATCGATATGCAAAAATGGCCAATGTCTGGTTTTTACCGAGTACTGAAGCGTTAGAAAATTTATTACAACGGGTGGGCTTTCAGGATGTTCGGACAGTTGATATCAATCAAACCAGTGTTCAAGAACAGCAAGCAACTGAATGGATGACATTTCACTCATTAGAGCAATTTCTTGATCCCAACAATCCAGAGCTGACAGTGGAAGGCTATCCAGCACCCTTAAGAGCTACTTTGATAGCCACAAAATAGCCACCAAATAAACATTCGAGCCATAAGGTTTCAGGTTTATAGACTAGTCTTCCAGTATACGGTACTCAGCTGAACGTGCGTGCGCATCTAAGCCCTCACCACGGGCCAGCACTGATGCCACCTTGCCCATTTTACTAGCACCCTCTGGTGAAAACATAATCAGTGACGAACGTTTCTGGAAGTCATACACGCCTAGGGGTGATGAGAAACGGGCAGTACCTGAGGTTGGCAACACATGATTCGGCCCGGCACAATAATCGCCTAATACCTCAGCCGTATGACGGCCCATAAAAATGGCCCCCGCATGGCGAATCTTTGGTAGTAGTGCTTCGGGATCAGCAACAGATAGTTCTAAGTGCTCAGGCGCAATACGATTGGTGATTTCAAGAGCCTCATCCATATTTGCCACTTTTACCAAAGCACCTCGGTTTTGCATAGAAACCTCAGCAATATCCTCGCGACCTAAAGTAGGCAACAAGCGCTTTAAGCTAGCTTCGACTTGATCTAGATAGTCCTCATCATCACACAATAAGATGGACTGAGCTTGTTCATCATGTTCAGCCTGGGAAAATAAATCCATCGCAATCCAATCAGGATCAGTCTTTCCATCACATAAAATTAAAATTTCAGAAGGGCCAGCAATCATATCGATACCGCAGACACCAAATACCGCACGCTTGGCTGTAGCCACATATATATTGCCAGGGCCAACAATTTTGTCTACTTTGGGCACCAGTTGGGTACCATAGGCCATGGCTGCAACAGCCTGAGCGCCGCCTATAGCGAATACCCGATCCACACCAGCCACGGCTGCCGCCGCGAGAACCAATGGGTTTACTTGACCATTAGGCATAGGCACGGCCATAACCACTTCACGTACCCCTGCCACCTTAGCTGGAATAGCATTCATTAACACAGAAGAAGGATAACTCGCCTTACCACCGGGCACATAGATACCCACTCTATCCATAGGCGTCACTTGCTGACCTAATAAAGTGCCATCAGCTTCCATATACCGCCAAGAATCTTGCTTTTGCTTTTCATGGTAAGTGCGAATGCGCTCAGCAGCTACCATCAAAGCATCGCGCTGTTCAGCCCCAAGATTCGCCAAGGCCGCCTGTAGCTTATCTGGGGATACTTCAAGATTAGCCACAGTCTTAAAGTTAGCCCGATCAAGTTGCTTGGTAAGCTGCAACAAAGCGGTATCACCTTGTTGTTTTATGCGCTCAATAATATCGTTTACGGTTTGCTGAACTCGGGGATCAGATACACTTTCCCAGGCTAATAAGCTGTCCATACGAGAATTAAAATCGATACTCGACGCATCCAGTCGCTTGACTTGCAGTGGCATAAATTAACTCTCCTGAGCAGCTATAACTGCCTTGGTCAAAAGCTCTACAATAGGATTGATACGGGCATGTTTCAGCTTCATTGAAGCCTCACCAACCACTAGACGGCTACTAATATCGGCAATTTTTTGTAATGGTTCAAGGCCATTGGCACGTAGGGTATTTCCCGTGTCCACAATATCCACAATCTCATCTGCTAAGCCAAGAATAGGTGCTAACTCCATAGCTCCATATAATTTAATAATATCTACTTGCTGACCTTGCTGCGCATAATATTGCTTAGTTAAATTGACAAACTTCGAGGCTACCCGCAAACGCCGACCGACTGGTTTGGCGCCCACAGGGGCACAAGTCATTAGCCGACACTTGGATATTTGCAAATCCAAGGGTTCGTATAAGCCAGCCCCACCATGCTCCATTAATACATCTTTACCAGCCACACCCATATCAGCAGAGCCATAAGCCACATAAGTTGGCACATCAGTAGCACGAATCACCAGCAACCGAATATCAGGCTGATTAGTTTCAAATACTAGCTTGCGGCTGGTATATATATCCTCAGTTGGTTCAATACCTGCTGCCGCTAAGAGGGGTAAGGTCTCTTTTAAAATACGTCCCTTAGACAGGGCAATGGTCAAACGATTAGGCATGGCCGTTAACAATCCTATACAACACGTTTAATGCTGGCACCCAAGGCACCCATTTTTTCTTCGATACAATCATAGCCACGATCAATATGATAGATGCGATCAATCACGGTCTCACCATCTGCCACTAAAGCGGCAATAACTAAACTCGCTGAAGCCCTTAAATCTGTGGCCATAACCGGTGCTGCCTGTAAGCGTTCAATACCTTCATGAATCACAGTATTGCCCTCAATAGTTACAATAGCGCCCATACGAGCCATTTCATTAATATGCATAAAGCGATTTTCGAAGATCGTCTCGGTAATCCGTCCACTTCCCTCCGCAACTGCATTTAAAGCTGAAAACTGCGCCTGCATATCCGTAGGAAAAGCTGGGTAAGGCGCCGTTTTTATGGTAACCGCCTTGGGACGTTTACCAGCCATATCCAGTTTGATCCAGTCAGGCCCCGTTTCTATTTGGGCACCAGCCTCTTCCAGTTTTACTAATACAGCTTCTAAAATATCAGGCCGCGTGTCTTTCACAGTAATACTGCCACCCGTTGCTGCTGCGGCCACCAAATAAGTGCCCGTTTCAATACGATCAGGTAGCACACTAAAATCACATCCGTTTAAGCGCTCCACACCTTTAACACGAATAGTATCAGTGCCATGGCCAGTAATTTTTGCGCCCATAGCAATTAGGCATTCCGCCAAATCAACCACTTCTGGCTCTTTCGCGGCGTTATCAATGATGGTTTCACCTTCCGCCAAGGTGGCTGCCATCAGAATATTTTCAGTACCTGTTACCGTTACGGTATCAAAAAAGATATGGGCTCCATGTAAGCGATCAGCGACGGCGTGAATATAACCATCTTCCACGTCAACTTTAGCACCCATGGCCTCTAAACCACGAATATGCAAATCAACGGGACGACTACCAATTGCACAACCACCAGGCAGGGAAACCCTTGCCTCACCATAGCGTGCTACTAAGGGACCAAGTACCAGAATAGAGGCCCGCATGGTCTTAACTAGTTCATAGGAAGCAACGAAGCTATTAATACTGCGCGGATCAATTTCAAGACTTAATTTTTCACCCACTAACATGGACACACCCATACGGCCCAACAGCTCAATCATAGTGGTTACATCATGAAGATGAGGCAGGTTTTTGATGGTCACTGGCTCACTGGCTAACAAAGTCGAGGCCAGAATAGGTAGAGCTGAGTTTTTTGCACCAGCTATACGAACACTGCCTGATAATGCCTTGCCACCGATAATACTTAATTTATCCATGCGCTTTCCAATAATGAAGGCTGCCTTAAGTCACTAACTAAGACTTAAGCGTTAATTTTTTCCCATTGTTGTGGGGTATAGGCCTTGATAGTCAAAGCGTGAATTGTACCATCAGCAATATGCTGGCTTAAGCAGCCATATACCAGCTGTTGTTTCTTCACAGGGGTCAAATCTGCAAACACATCACCCACGACAGTTACAGCAAAATTACAACCTTCACCACTGGGAAATACTTGGGTACCTACCAGTTGCATTTCAATTTCTTGCTTTACCTGTGCTACGTCCATACATATGCTCTTTGATTGATTACTGCTGGGTTGCCCATGCAACGCCATTGCAGATAATGACAAGCTGGTAATGATACCGGCCAGAAAAACAAGAATTGTAGCAAATTAATGCTATTTTCGACTAGTCAAACTAACCCTTGAGTCAGTATTTTTGCCGTTAATAAGTGCTAGTTGTCCAGTTATCGATAACCTGATCAATATTATTACCATATTGGCTCATGGCGGTGGCAAATTGGTTACGAAATGCCAGGCCAAGATTGACACCATCTAATACCACATTGGTCACTTTCCAAGGTCCACTTTTGGTCGACATTGTGTAATGAATATCATAAACACTATTATCAGCATAGACTTTAACCCACACCTTTTCCCGCCCAGTACGTCCATCCTCCCCAGGATTTTTTTGCAAACTGTAAGAATCAACCTCAAAAGTCACTAAGGCTTTGGTATATGCTTGCACTAAGGAATCGTGAAACACGACTACAAAAGCATCAAACTGCTCTGGTTCTGCAAGGCGATAATATTTCGCCATAACACCTTTGGCAATGGCACGATAATCAACGACTGGAGCCAATACATTGGCAATCGATGGCATTATTTCTGGCACTGTTTGTTGGCGGGACTCGGCTAACACAGACAACATAGAATCTGTTGTTGCCACCACCACTTCACTTGCATCCTGCCATTCATCGGCTTGAGCACTGGGCACTACACTTTGGAGCCCAAACACAACTCCCAATAGCCATGAGCGCCAATAATTTGTGAAAGTCATTAACCTAATCCCCACCCAGATTTAGTAATACTTGCCCAATTAACTCTTCTAAAACCAATGCTGACTGAGTATCTTCAATAATGTCACCATCGACAAGCATGTCCTCTTCGGCACCGACACTCAAACCAATGTATTTCTCTCCTAGCAACCCGGAAGTTAGAATACTCGCACTCGTGTCAAGTGATAGATAGTCAACCTGTCCATCAATGGCCATATCCACTCGTGCCATCAAAGTCTGCTTATCAATACTGACAGAAGTCACTTCCCCAATAGTCACACCTGATAAAGTTACCCGCGCCTTAGATGACAGACCTGCAGCGTTATCAAATAAGGCTGAAATCTGGTATTGGCTATTACTGCCATTAAGATGGCTACCACTTACCTGTATCGCTAGTGCTAAAAGAGCTACCACGCCGGCTACCAAAAGCCCACCAACGCTAATCTCTAGCCATTTTTTTGCCATTACAGGCCTCCAAACATTAATGCTGTCAAAATAAAATCAAAACCTAAGATCAACAATGATGAATATACCACTGTGCGTGTTGTTGCAGTACTGATACCTTGAGACGTAGGTTCACACATATAGCCCTGATATAAAGCTGTCCAGGTGACTAGCACAGCAAACACCAAGGCTTTAATTAGACCATTGACAATATCGTCTGCAAAACTAACAGCAGCCTGCATATTGCCCCAATAGGCTCCACTATGAACACCTAGCCAATCTACAGCTATTAAATGCCCACCATAGATCCCTACCAAATTAAAGATAACCACCAATATGGGCAAGGCAATTACCCCAGCAATAAAGCGCGGGGCAACAATACGATGTAATGGATCAACACCAAACATCTCTAAGCTGGCCAATTGCTCTGTGGCTTTCATCAATCCTAGTTCAGCAGTTAATGCTGAACCAGCACGACCAGCAAATAATAAGGCGGCCACTACCGGGGCTAATTCTCGCACCAAGGTTAAAGCAACCATCTGCCCAACCGCTTGTTCAGACCCATAATCCACCAACAATGTATATCCTTGGAGCCCCAAAACCATCCCAATAAAGGCTGCCGATACGATAATAATTATTAGAGACTGCACGCCAACCACATACAATTGCTGTACTAAACGCTGCCAACCTCTTGGACCAGGCACCACATTTACCGATTGCAATAACATAAATAGCGCCCCACCTAATCCGCCTAAACTGCGGAGCAGCCATTGACCGAGAGACTGTAGGTGATTAACAAGCATACTAATGAGACTCCGAACTATGGGTTTGCGTTGAAGCCTGAAGACCGGACTTAGCTTTTGTTGTGCGTAATTCTGTTATCAATTCTGGGGCTGGATAATGAAATGGTATAGCACCATCAGCCTGACCGTGCATAAATTGGTAGACCAACGGATCTGAGCTGTTTAATAGTTTATCTGGACTACCTTGAGCCACTACACCACCACGGCCTAATAAAATCAAATCGTCAGCAATTTCGCAGGCCTCAGTCACATCATGAGAAACGAGCACACTGGTCATCTGTAAACTATCGTTTAATGAGCGAATTAGACGTTGTAGGACCGCCATGGCTATAGGATCCTGACCAGTAAAAGGCTCATCATAAAGGACTAGCTCTGGTTCCATAGCAATGGCTCGAGCTAAAGCAACACGCCTAGCCATGCCACCTGATAATTCAGCAGGCATTAGTTCTTTTGTGCCTCTTAAGCCAACGGCATCTAGCATTAATAAAACCTTATCATGGAGTTCATCAGCGCTCATTGAGGTATGCTCACGTAACGGAAAGGCGACATTTTCAAACACATTTAGATCCGTAAACAAAGCGCCACTTTGAAATAGCATACCCATACGCCCACGTAATTGCGTCAACTTATCCCTAGATATATTAATTAAAGCTTGATCGAAGACTTTGATTTGACCCTGTTGTGGTGTCAATTGCCCGCCGATCAGACGCAATAATGTGGTCTTTCCGCAACCACTAGGACCCATAATGGCCGTGATGCAGCCCTGCTGAATTTGCATATTTAGGCCACTAAAGATAGCCCTAGTGTCACGTGCAAAATGCAAGTCACTTATTTCCACCAAAGGAGTTTGGGGCATATATAGTTTCACTCTTTTATTTGCTATAACTATTAGACCACACTGGCCATAAAAACATTCCCCAAGTTTAGCATTAATAGACCCTACTGTGGTATTCTAACCATCATTCTTAATATTAATCTTGCTTCCCATATGCTTGTCCCTGCTTTTGCTATTCTTGCGGGTTTAGTCCTCTTGATTTGGAGCGCTAATCGCTTTGTTGATGGTGCTTCTGCAACCGCCTACCATTTAGGCATGTCACCAATGCTTATAGGCCTAACGGTCATTGCTTTTGGTACTTCAGCGCCAGAGATTCTGGTATCCGCTACAGCTGCTTTCAATGAATCACCTGGATTAGCAATAGGTAACGCCCTAGGCTCAAATATTGCCAATATTGCCCTTGTGCTCGGTGGTACTGCTGTGTTTGCATCATTACCCATTCGTGCTGCATTAGTTCGCCACGAATTACCTGTATTAACCCTAGTGACCATAGGCACTGGCTTTTTACTATGGGATCAACATATTGGTTTCGTTGACGGTTTACTAATGCTGGGTGGTTTAGGCATATGTTTAAGTTTATTTAAGCGCTTTCAAGAACAAGACAAAAACCCTATCACCCAAGATATTCCTGACATGGCCTTGGTACCAGGTATACTATGGCTAATTATTGGCTTAATCACCTTAGGATTTGGTTCTCGTATTCTTGTCTGGGGCGCAACGGACATTGCCGTTCAGTTAGGTGTAAGTGATTTAGTGATTGGCCTGACAATCGTAGCAATCGGTACTAGCCTACCGGAACTTGCTGCCTCTATCGTCAGTGCCCGCAAAGGCAAACATGCGATGGCGATTGGTAATATCATTGGCTCTAATATTTTTAATTTACTCGCCGTCATGGCCTTACCAGGCTTAATTTATCCAGCCACCATTAGTGCTGGCGCTTTATGGCGTGATTATGGTCTGATGCTAGGCCTTACTTTGCTTTTATTTGCTATTGGTTTTAAAGCGAGAAAAGGTGGTTCCATACAACGCTGGATGGGCATAGTGCTGTTGTGTATTTACATCCTCTATCTGTATGTGCTTTATGTTAGCGCCCAAGCCTAAGCGAACTATTGTGACTATGGATAGTCATACTATTATGCAAAGCATCCCTATTTTCAGGTAAATATCTATGCTAGCCAAGCTCAATATAAAATGGATTCTGATCAATCTATTGGCAGTATTATTGTTATTGTCGGGCTTATGGCTCTGGCAACAACAAGTAGAAAATTTATCCAGCCAACTAACACAAGAGTATTCTCCCGATTATTTCTTGGCACAAGCGACTAGCCTTCAATACGATGAAACTGGCTACTTAAGCAGCAAAATAAGTGGCCAACGCTTTACCCATATTATGGAATTTGCAACTACAGATATTGCCGAACCCAGCTTTCAACTGTTTCAAACAAATCGTGCTGCATGGTTTGGTCGCGCAGACAATGGGGTGGTTATTGATTCAGGTGCGCAAATTAACCTTGAAGGTGAAGTTTTTATCACTAATGGCCCTGCCCAAGAAAATCCTTTGAGCTTGACCACAGAAAGCCTTAAAATCTTACCCCAACAAAACTTGCTTATGGGTAACCAGCAAACAAATATCCAAGGCGGCCAAAGTCAATTGCAAAGTCAAGGTCTCAAGTTAGATATGGACACGCAAAAACTTAATTTGTTGAGTCAGGTAAGAGGCCAACTACAACCAGGAAACTAGTTTTATGTTTTTTAATTTGTTAGTACCGCAATTACTGTTAGCCAGCCTGATCGCGTTTTCTAGCGCGGCTTTTGCTTTAGATAGTGACCGCAAGCAGCCGGTCAGCCTTGAAGCCAACTCAGCTGTGATGGATGAAGCTAAGGGTTACTATATTTATTCTGGTGATGTCGTGGTTACCCAAGGCTCTATGACTATTCATGCCGATAGCATTGAGATCATTATGGATAGTAACAACAATATAGAACGTTTTCTGGCCAAAGGTAATGACAGCACCCAAGCACATTTACAGCAAACAACGGAAAGTGATGGCAGTTTGCTAGAAGCTTGGGCCGATGAGTTAAACTACAATCTTGCCAAGGATATTATTTTGCTAACAGGTAATGCCGCGCTGCACCAAAAAGGTAATCAATTTAGTGGTGACAAAATTGAGTATGCTGTGGGAGAGGAAAAGGTAAAAGCCAGTGCCGCACCTAATACCAAGCAACGTGTCAAAATGATCTTTAATCCTGGCAGCTAAATCTATGTCTCACCTGGAAGCACGCAATTTAGCTAAAAGCTACAGCAAACGTGCCATCGTTAAAGATGTGACTATTGCTGTGAAATCTGGCCAGGTAGTGGGCTTGCTAGGCCCCAATGGCGCCGGCAAAACCACTTGTTTTTACATGATCGTAGGGCTAATTAAAGCTGACAAAGGGCAAGTGTTTATTGATCAGCAAGATATTTCATCTTTGCCTATGCATGGCCGTGCACAAGCTGGTATTGGCTACTTGCCGCAAGAGGCTTCAGTATTTCGCAAACTAAGTGTTGCTGAAAATATCATGGCTATTTTACAAACTCGTAATGACCTAGACGGAGCAGCCCAAACAGCTAAGTTGGAAAACTTATTAACTGAATTTAATATAGGGCATATCCGTGACAGCCTTGGCATGAGCTTATCTGGCGGCGAAAGAAGACGGGTAGAGATTGCTAGAGCTCTGGCTAGTGATCCACAATTTATATTGTTGGATGAACCTTTTGCCGGTGTTGACCCAATTTCCGTGGGTGATATTAAGCAGATCATTAACCACCTTAGTGATAAGGGTATTGGTGTTTTAATTACCGATCACAATGTTAGAGAAACTCTCGATATATGTGATTTAGCCTATATCGTCAGTGAGGGATATATCCTTGCTGCCGGTTCCAGCCATGAGATTTTAGCCAATCAACAAGTAAAAGATGTATACTTGGGCGACAATTTTAGTCTCTAACCACTATTGGTTCCCTAATTTTTTGTATGAAAGCTTCTTTACAGTTAAAGATGAATCAGCAGTTGGCTATGACACCACAACTGCAACAAGCGATTCGTTTATTACAACTATCAACTCTGGATTTACAACAGGAAATTCAGCAGGCCCTTGATAGTAACCCTATGCTGGAGATGGAAGACGACATGGACTTAGGTCATGAAAATGAGCAACAACCAAGTATCAGTGACAATCAACTAGCCAACGATAATGATATTAAAGATGGCATTAAGGTAAGTGATCACCTCGAGGATGAAACCATAGTTGATAGTGATTGGAGTGAAGATATTCCAGTCGAATTAGCTACAGACAGTGCTTGGGATGATGTGTTCCAAAATGTTGCTGGCTCAGGTTCGATTGCTAGTGGTGACGACTTTGATTTTGATAGTATCAATGGTGATACGCCTGATCTTCAATCCCACCTCCATTGGCAGCTTAATCTGACACCAATGACTGACTTAGATCGCTTTATCAGTACCAGCATTATAGATGCCATTGATGATCGCGGTTATTTGACCCAAAGCCATGCAGAGCTATTAGACGGTATTAATAATAATCTTCTGGATTTGGGTCTCGAGACACCCATTGAGCTAGAGGAATTGCTTGCTGTCCTTCATAGGATACAACAGTTTGATCCCGTGGGTGTAGGAGCCCAAGATTTACGCGAATGTCTGTTAATCCAATTACGCCAAATGCCCACTGAGACACCCTTTTTAGAGGGGGCGATTACCATTGTTGACCAGTACCTAGATATTTTAGGCAGTCACGACTACAATCTGTTACGCCGACGCTCAGGTTATAAAGAACAGCAATTACAAAGCATTATTGCTGTTATTACCAGCCTTCAACCTGAACCAGGTGCCAAGGTAGCCATCAACCATGCGGAATATGTTATACCAGATGTGATGGTCAAAAAGGTAAATAATAGTTGGCTAGTCGAACTAAACCCCGACGCAGCTCCCAAAATTCGCATCAATCAAAGTTATGCCTCCCTTGGCAAATCAGTTAACGCCAGTGATAGCCAGTTTATTAAAAGTCACCTACAAGAAGCTAAATGGTTCTTAAAAAGCCTTGAAAGCCGCAATGATACTTTGTTAAAAGTTGCCGGCAGGATCTGTGAAATCCAACAGGGTTTTTTAGAATTTGGTGAAGAAGCCATGAAACCCCTGGTTTTGGCAGAGATAGCTGAACAGGTCGAGATGCATGAATCAACTATTTCTCGGGTAACTACCCAAAAGTATATTCATACCCCTAGGGGTATCTTTGAACTCAAATATTTCTTTTCCAGTCATGTGTCCACAGCCAATGGTGGTGAAGCTTCAAGTACCGCTATCAGAGCTTTAATTAAAAAATTGATTGCTGCTGAATTGCCCCGCAAACCCCTTAGTGATAGCAAACTAACTGGGTTATTGGAGGAACAAGGCATTCAGGTAGCACGGCGCACTGTGGCCAAATACCGGGAAAGTATGAATATTCCCCCTTCCAATGAACGTAAACGCCTAGCTTAAATTTTTAGTCATGAACATTATCGATATATTAACCCCTGAACATACCTACAATGGTCTCGTGTGTAATAGCAAAAAACGCGCCTTAGAAGCCACTTCTGAATGGCTTGCTGAAACTATTCCAAATATTGACGCGACGGCTCTATTTCAGGCATTAATCGGTCGAGAAAAACTTGGCAGTACGGGTTTTGGCGATGGCATTGCTTTACCTCACTGTCGCCTGGACAATTGTGAAGAAGTTACAGGGGCCTTAGTCAAGTTGGATAAAGGGGTGGATTTTGACGCAATTGACCGTCAACCGGTGGATATCATGTTTATCCTCCTAGTACCAAAGGCTGCCACAAATAAACATTTACAAGTTTTGTCTACCCTAGCAGAGCAGTTTGGTAAACAATCATTCCGAGAACGCCTACGTGCTTGTGAGAATAACGTCGAATTATTTGCCGCGGCCATAGATACCAGCCTGTAATAAGCCATTGGACAGACACAAGTCTTTAGCATTATGCTAACAGGCTATTAATTGAGTAGCTAAAACCCATGAGCGAACGTATTGAGTCCACTATCACCATCATTAACAAGCTGGGTCTTCATGCCCGTGCTGCTGCCAAGCTAGTCAATGTTGCTAGTAAACACGCCTGTGATATAGAAATTGGTTTACCCGAACGTATGGTAAACGCCAAAAGTATTATGTCAGTGATGCTTCTAGCTGCTAGTCAGGGCACTGAACTAACCCTGTGGGTACAAGGTGAAGGTGCTCAACAAGCCCATACAGATGTGTGTAATATCATCAATAATCGTTTTGATGAAGATGAATAACTAACGGATTTATCAGTAAATTTTCTCTTCCTGATAGAATTAAGGTTCCGATTCTGGCTCAGCTCAGATAAAATAATAAGCATAAGTGCTTGGCATAACAGCAAGTTTATTAATTTTCGGGAAGCATAAAGATGGAATCAAGGCTACAAGAGCTTAACGATGCCCTCGAAAGTGGCGCCTTTATTCAAGTGCGCCATATGCTTAACCATACCCTAAAACCCGCCCATACCGCACACTTACTTGAGTCCTCTCCACCGCGCGAAAGAGAAATATTGTGGAATCTTATTGATGCCGAACATGAGGGCGAGGTACTACAACACCTGAGTGATGATATCCAAGCCGAATTCTTGAAAAGTATGGATATGCAAGAGTTGCTAACAGCAACCGAAAATCTAGACACGGACGATTTAGCGGATATTTTACAGCAACTGCCTGATACCGTGCTAAGTGAAGTTCTGCACGGTATGGACCAACAAGATCGAGAGCGGGTTGAAAGCGTTTTGCAGTATCCTGAGGATACCGCTGGTGGTCTGATGAATACGGATATTATTACCGTCCGGCCTGATATAACCATCGACACTGTCCTGCGCTATTTGCGGCGCCATGAAGAAATGCCGGATACCACGGATAATATCTTTGTGGTGACTCGTAAAGATCGCTATATCGGTTTATTACCTATT
>DNNY01000111.1 GCA_003497765.1 Oceanospirillaceae bacterium | reverse complement strand
ATTTAATTGCTCCAAATACCCATGGCTGTTGCTCAGCGCGGGTTTTTTCATAGTCTTTAATATCCTGAGTCGATTGCAAAGTTAAACCAATCTCATCCAAACCCTGAATCAGGCAGTCTTTGCGGAACTGATCAATCTCAAAATCAAAGCTTTCACCGTTGGGGCGCACAACTTTCTGTTGAACCAAGTCGATAGTTAACTGATAGCCCTCTTGATCATACATTTCTGCAAATAACACATCTAATTGTTGCTCACTCAAAACCACTGGAAGCAAACCATTCTTAAAGCAGTTGTTGTAAAAAATATCTGCATAACTCGGCGCTATAACTGCGCGAAAACCGAAGTCCTCCAATGCCCAAGGCGCATGTTCGCGACTGGAACCACAGCCAAAGTTTTTTCGGGCTAGCAAAATACTAGCGCCACTGTAGCGCGGCAAATTCAGTGGAAAATCTGGATTGAGCGGACGTTGACTGCAATCTTGACCGGGCTGCCCCTCGTCCAGATAGCGCAACTCGTCAAACAAATTGGGGCCAAAGCCACTGCGCTTAATGGATTTCAGAAATTGCTTGGGGATAATCATATCCGTATCCACATTTGCGCGATCCATTGGCCCAACTAAGCCTTGATGCTGTGTAAAAGCCTTCATGATTGATCTCCAGTAAATTCTCTAACATCCACAATATGTCCGGTAATAGCCGCGGCTGCTGCCATTTCAGGACTCATTAAATGGGTGCGACCACCATTGCCTTGGCGCCCTTCAAAGTTGCGATTTGAGGTTGAAGCACAGTGTTCGCCAGCACCTAATTTATCGGCATTCATGGCCAAACACATGGAACAACCAGGTTCACGCCACTCCAAACCGGCAGCTTCAAAAATCTTATCCAAACCTTCCGCCTCAGCCTGTTGTTTTACCAGACCAGAACCAGGTACGACTAACGCTTGTTTGATCGTTGCAGCGACCTTATGGCCAGCAACTACTTCTGCTGCTGCCCGCAAATCTTCAATACGACTATTGGTGCAAGAGCCAATAAATACTCGATCTAACTGAATATCCGTAATGGCTTGCTCAGCTTGCAAACCCATATATGCAAGTGCCCGTTCAATACTACTGGCTTTAACTTGATCCTGCTCTGTCGCTGGATTGGGAATCTGTGCCGATACTGGCAGCACCATTTCTGGGGACGTACCCCAAGTCACTTGCGGGGCAATCTTACTACCATCCATAACCACGACTTGATCAAACTCCGCATCAGCATCAGAATGCAGATCTTGCCACGCGGCTACAGCCATATCCCATTGTTCACCTTTAGGTGCATAAGGACGACCTTTTACATAGTCTATGGTCGTTTTGTCAACGGCTACCATACCAACTCTAGCACCTGCTTCAATGGCCATATTACAGACTGTCATGCGACCTTCCATAGACATATCAGCAAACACTTGTCCGGCAAATTCAATGGCATAACCAGTGCCACCAGCAGTACCAATTTCACCAATAATAGCCAAAACTACATCTTTAGCAGTAACGCCTTTACCCAATATACCATCAACTTTGACCAGCATATTTTTGGATTTCTTCTGAATCAGGCATTGGGTAGCCAATACATGTTCTACTTCTGAAGTACCAATACCATGAGCCAAGGCACCCAGAGCACCATGAGTGGCGGTATGGGAATCACCACATACTACTGTCATGCCGGGCAAGGTAGCACCCTGCTCTGGACCTACAACATGGACAATACCTTGGCGAGCATCTTGCATCTTAAACTCAGTGATACCAAAGTGATCACAGTTTTCACCTAAAGTCATAACCTGAATTTTTGACACCGGATCGGCAATACCATTGACACCTTCAGAACGTTCCTGAGTCGTGGTTGGCACATTATGATCTGGTGTGGCAAGGTTAGTATCTATACGCCATGGTTTACGGCCAGCTATACGCAAGCCTTCAAAAGCTTGTGGTGAGGTGACTTCATGCAATAGGTGACGATCAATGTAAATCAGGCAACTACCATCTTCTTGTTGATGAACTAAATGCGCATCCCAAAGCTTATCGTAAAGTGTCTTTGCGGCCATCTCAGCCTCCTGTTATTTGTCTCTATCTAACTAGGAATAACATTAATAATAACGCTATCTTCGACTATTGAGGATATTATACGTACAGATCAACAATAACTCTAATTCATATTTTTTATATATTGGATTCCATTTTGGAATACAAATGCACTATACTTAGGATAAGTTTAGTTTTACTTAAAACACACCTAATTTATATGGACACGCAACAACTACAGGCCTTTGTTACTGTCGCCAGATTGGGCTCATTCTCCCAAGCTGCAGAACAACTGTATTTAACCCAGCCAGCAATTAGCAAGCGCATAGATAAATTAGAGCAGCAGCTAAATGCCCGCCTATTCGATCGTATAGGCCGTCATATACATCTAACTGATGCGGGTATGGTTCTATTACCCAAAGCCCAACATATATTGGCAACCTTAGAGGATACAAGTCGTGAACTAAGTAACTTGTCTGGCCGTGTGGAAGGTGAATTACGTATTGCTACCAGCCATCATATTGGCTTACATCGCTTGCCTCCTTATTTGCGCGCGTACCAACAAGCTTTTCCTAAGGTAAAACTAGATATTCAATTTGCCGAATCAGAAGTCATATACCAAGGTGTTCTGGAGGGTTTATGGGAAATTGGTATTATTACGTTAAGTCCTCAACCGCACAAACAATTACAACAAGAAGTGGTCTGGCAGGACGAAATGCATTTTGTATGTTCGCCCAGTCATCCCTTAGCCATTGCGCAAAATGTATGTTTACAGGACTTAGGCAATTATGATGCGCTTCTTAGTAAGCCTGGCACTTTTACCCGCGAACTACTTAATCAACGTTTTGATCAAGCCAAAGTTGACCTACCTGTAGCCACATCAACAAATAACTTGGATACTCTCCGAATGTTGGCCAGCACGGGTATGGGTTGGAGCCTATTACCTCATACTCTGTTAAACAATGATATCACTGCCATCGCAAGTAATATCCCCACAATTGTCAGACAGTTAGGTTGTGTTAGCCACAAGCAAAGAAGTCTGTCTAATCCAGCGCAACAATTGATGTCTTTAATCCAAACTTTATAGCCAAAATAAATACTTAAATTTAGAAAATTATGCTTACCAACAGTGCTAAATCTGGTCTACAATTGCCGAAAACAATAAACCAGTCAATTATTTCTAATAGTGACAAAAACTGGGCAATTAAATGAATATGACAAAGCCTATACGCTATGCATTTTTACAAGTTCCAAGTTACTCAATGATCACCTTCTCGTCTGCTGTGGCAGCCTTACGAGGTGCTAATTATATCAGTGGGCAAACTCTGTATGAGTGGGAAATTGTTACCATGACTGGTACTCCTGTGACTGCTAGCGTAGGTTTTGATGTGGGTCCTACAAAGTCTATTCATGAGCTAAATTTGACCGGTTTAGAAGCCTTAGTGGTTTGTGGTGGCACATACATTGATCGTGCCTTTGATAAAAACACCTTAAGTTTCCTGCGCAAAGTAGCTAATGCCAAGGTTAATTTAGGCTCGACCTGCACAGGGAGCTATCTACTCGCCGCAGCGGGTCTGTTAGAAGGTTATAAGTGCACTATTCATTGGGAAAATCTAGCTGGTATGCGTGAAGAGTTTCCAAATATTTTAATGTCTTCTAATCTATTTGCTATCGACCGAGATCGCTTTACCTGTTCTGGGGGCAATTCTTCACTGGATATGATGCTGCAACTAATTGGCCAACAACAAGGCCCTGAATTGGCTGCCGCTGTGTCAGAAATGTTTATTATGGAACGTATTCGCGACCATCATGATACCCAACGTATTCCATTGCGCTTACATCTAGGCAATAGCCAACCCAAATTAATCGAAGCTGTTGCCCTAATGGAAGCCAATCTAGAAGAAACCATATCATTAGACGATTTAGCTAGGTATGTTGGGGTATCTCGTCGACAGCTTGAGCGCTTATTCCAGAAACACCTGAAATGTGTACCCTCACGCTATTATCTGGAGTTGCGTCTAAACCGAGCCCGTCAGCTTTTATTACAGACCAATCTGTCCATTATTGATGTGTCTTTAGCTTGCGGTTTTGTCTCAGCCCCTCATTTTTCAAAGTGTTATCGGGACTTCTTTGGCATTCCACCACGAGAAGAAAGGCGCCGCTTTGCACCAGGAACAGGTAGTCAACTAAATTCATCCGCTAACCACGCAGATGCCGAAGAAGTCGACCCCCAAATTACAACAAATTAGTTTAAAAGTGCATAAGTTAAAAGCTTGCTAACGCTTTCTACGACGCCGTCTAAGATCGCGAGAGTCAGCAGCTGAAGCGATTTCTTTGGGTTTTGGCAAGGCCACCTCTTTTGCTAGCTCAGGGAAAGGATCTTGCTTGTTAGGGAAAGCCATAGCATTAACAAAGTAGTCTTGAAAAGCTGGCTCAACAGCTGTTTCAACTTTTTCAATTTGCCTTACCACAGTCTCAATAACAGGCCGCGATTCTTGATCTAGCAACGCGACACGGGCCCCAGTACCTGCTGCATTGCCTGCTGCAGACACCTGATCTAATTTACAATCTGGTATCAGGCCAAGTACCATGGCGTACTTTACATCAATATGACTACCAAAGGCACCAGCTAAACGAATGCGTTCAACCCGATCGACACCTTGATAATCCATTAATAGTTTGATGCCAGCATAGAGCGCCGCTTTGGCCAATTGGATAGCACGCACATCATTTTGAAGAATTTTTATGGCTGAATGTTGCTCTGTAGCCGGTAATATTTCATAGGCAAAAGTCCGACCATCAGCCTTAATTCGTGAGCTTTGTGCAGCTAAGTTGCCATCAATCACACCATCCTGATTAATAACACCTGCTAAATAGAGCTCCGCTACCACTTCAATTATTCCAGATCCACAAATACCCGTAATACCTGAATCAGCAACAGCTTCGGTAAAACCCTCTTCATCGGACCAGATTTCACAGCCAATGACGCGATAACGTGGTTCTAGGGTTTCTGGATTGATTCGAATACGTTCAATAGCACCAGCAGCAGCGCGCTGTCCTGAACTTATTTGCGCGCCTTCAAAAGCTGGCCCTGTGGGACTAGAACAAGCTACCAAACGATGGCGATTCCCAAGCACAATCTCAGCATTGGTGCCCACATCTACCAGCAATGTCATGGCATCATGGTTAAAGGGCTCCTCAGCTAAAACCATCCCTGCGGTATCCGCACCCACATGACCGGCAATACATGGCAACAAATAGGCTCGCGCCTGCGGGTTAAGGTATATATCCATATCTTTAGCTAGCTTACTAACTGCCATATCTGTAGCTAAAGCAAAAGGTGCACCACCCAGCTCAACTGGATTAATACCCAATAGCAAATGATGCATTACGGGGTTGGCTACAAAAGTAATTTCTAAAATATCTGTGATCTCGCAAGCTGCCTGCTGCACTAAATCAAGCACCAAGTTATTTAAGGCTTCACGCACTACCTTGGTCATCTCCTGCTCGCCACCAGGATTCATCATCACATAAGAGACACGACTCATTAAGTCTTCGCCAAAGCGTATTTGAGGATTCATTACCCCAGCACTGGCTTTCACCTCACCACTAACCAAGTCACATAAGTGTGCAGCAATGGTGGTGGAGCCCACATCAACAGCAATTCCGTATAAACGATCATGAAAACCGGACCACACAGCAACGACTTGTTTACCCTCTCGAACCGCTACAGTTACACGCCACTTCCCTTGTCGCAATGTGGTCTGCAATTGGGGTAATAAGGATACGTCATAATCTAAGTCAGACAGTTGCCAGTCTTGTTCAAGGGCATTTAATAAACGGCGTAGATCACCCGATGGGTCATGCATATCAGGCTCTTGCACTTCAACATAGTACAAATGTACCAAGGGGTTGAGAGAAATTTCATGATGTTCAGCACCTTTGCGAATAGTTTGGTGGTGCACCTGACTTTCCGCTGGCACATCAACTACGATGTCATTAAGGACTTTAGTATGACAACTTAATCGACGCCCGGGTTTTAGTTCTCGGCGTTCAGCATATTTTATTTCTGGTGCGGTAATAGGTTCTAAGCTATCAGCAGTGGAGATAATACCAAATTTAGCAAATTCACCTTCACTGACCAAAATCTGACAACGACCACAGATACCGCGACCACCGCATACCGAGTCAATATCCACATTTAAATAGCGTGCAGCCTGCAGTAAAGGCGTACCCACAGGGAACCTACCGCGTTTCCCTGAAGGCGTAAATACAACCAAAACCTCATCAGCCTGATTAGTCATAATATTGCTCTCGATCCTTTACCCAAACTTTAGAAAGTGAAGGTTTAACAACTTACTGATTTTTAAAGTTAGCTTTGCTAGCCAAACAAATTGCATATTAGCAACTAAATACGGGGCCATTAAAGCCCCGTGTTTATTTATTTTTAAGATATTAGCCACGACGGCGACGGCGACCACCACGGCCACCTTCGCGCTCAGGAGTGGGCTCACGGTAAGCCTTAATCCAGTTTTTGCATTCTGGGTCATGTCCCATCATTAAATCACCACCGCGAATACCTAGCATCACCTCTTCGTGCATTGGGTTGACGATGGCAGAAGTCATACCAGCACCTATAGCACAGGCAATAAAGGTACAATTAACCCCGTTACGATTGGGCAAACCAAAACTAAAGTTAGAGGCGCCGCAAGTGGTATTAACTTTTAACTCAGTCCGCAAACGGTGGACTAGCTCCATTACTTGGCGGCCGGAGGTATTAATCGCTCCTACGGGCATAACCAAAGGGTCAACCACAACGTCTGAGGCAGGAATACCATAGTCTGCAGCCCTATTAACAATTTTTTTAGCTACATCAAAGCGCACATTGATATCTTGTGAAATACCCGTTTCATCATTAGAAATAGCTACTACAGCAGCGCCATATTTTTTAACCAAGGGTAGGACACGTTCTAATGATTCGTCCTCACCAGTCACTGAATTCAATAGTGCCTTACCTTTATATACTTTCAAACCGGCTTCTAGAGCTTCAATAATCGAAGAATCAATTGCCAATGGAACATCAACCAATGACTGCACCAGTTCAATGGTTTGTGCCAAAATAGCTGGCTCATCCGCCAAAGGAATACCGGCATTGACATCTAGCACCATAGCACCAGCCGCTACCTGCGCCAAAGCATCGGCCTCTACCCGACTAAAATCACCATTTCTCATCTCTTCAGCTAACAACTTACGGCCAGTTGGATTAATGCGCTCACCAATTACGGCAAAAGGGCGATCAAAGCCAATCACTACTTCTTTGGTTGCTGAACTGATAATTGTATCGGTCATGATATTTTCCTATTAAGAATAAAACGCCACATTATAAATGCGACAGTTGTGAGCTAAGGATAACTTAGTAACAATCTAGCTCACGGTAAAACCCTTGCTGTTAATGGTGAAACGGCCATCCTGCACCTTATACATCCATTGCGCTGATTTCTTTAAGCCGCCCAGAGGGTACAGATGGCATTGCTTAATCAAACACTCTGGATCAGCAGCCATACCCACAACTAGATCACGCACTAACGCACTCGGCTCCGAAGAAGGCGCGTTAACGTATTTACCTAAGAACGAATCTTTTAGGGATAACTTAAGCATGTTTACTGGGTTACGAGTTAAAAATCGGACCGAAGCCCCTACGCCACAATGAGCAGCATGCCGCATTAAGGTCTTTATGGTCGCCAAACCTGGCACGCCAATATGCACTGGTAGCTGATTACCAGCAGCACGAATTGAGCGTTCCCAAGCAAATATAGGCGCCGCTTCAAAGGCAAATTGGGTGGCCAAATAAAGCTGCATATCTGTTTGTTTGGCGTAATCATTTTTTTGTTGAATTGCCAAGGCACAATCTGCTGGAGAAATATCTGGGCTGCCTTCGGGATGGCCTGCTAATCCCATTTTCTGCATACCATACTTTTCAAATAAACCCGTCTCTAGTACTTCCATAGAACTACTAAACTCGCCTACTGGATTCGTTACACCGCCACCAATCAATAGTCCTTCAGTAACCCCTGTTTCCGCT
>DNNY01000189.1:5183-10474 GCA_003497765.1 Oceanospirillaceae bacterium | reverse complement strand
TGAGATCACACCAATAATTCCGACCCCTAAGTAGTGGCCACTCGCTTGTTGCTGACTAAGTTGATTAAGACGATTTTGCAGACCAACAGGCATTTGAATAGTAATCCAATCAAACATTGCCGCAGCAAATAATAAAAACAGTAACACCATAATGGTGATAATAATGGGATGTTGTAGGGCTATTTGCAGATTTGCCCCACTGAGACCAGCCATAACACCAACTAAACTATAAGTAATGGCCATAGCTAACACATATGTTAGGGACAGCAGAAAACTTTTACCGGCACCTGGTTTGGGCGTTATGCCAACAATAAGGTTAGATAAAATTGGTACCATTGGCAGCACACATGGCGTTAGTGCTAAGCCTAACCCAGCTAAGAAAAAAACCACCACTAATGCCATTAAGTTAGCTTGCGCTAGTTGTTGAGTAAACCAATTAGCATCAGTTCCATAAACACCTTGGTTAGAAGCATTAATACTTGTCGCCCCATAACTGGAAAGGGGCTGAACATCAACGGTAGCTACGGGTAAATTGATTTGTATTTGTTGTGGAGGATAACATACCCCGCCTTCCCAACAGCCTTGATAAGTTAAATTTAAAACTTTATTAGCCACATTAGGTAATGCGATTTCGAGTGATAGCTGGTTATAGTAAACTTCCGTATCGCCGAATAAGGGATCTAATTTAGGGGTGGCTGCAGGTAAAACCAAAGCTGAGGTAATGTCACGGTCATCAATTACCAGACGTAATTTATCCTGATATAGGTAGTAGTCATTGGCTATAGTCCATACCAGTACCATTTTATTGGCTGTAATTTGCTTATCTAAAGCAAAGGCCTTGTCGGCAGCTAGAGGATGCTGTTCGGTGGCAAATAATTGGTTAGCATTTACCGCCGAAGTAATAAAAAAGCTCAAACAACAGCATAATATGGGCAAAAAAGATCGAAAATAGCTATTCATGCAAAAAACTCTTGATTTAACCCATTAAAAATTGAATACATAATGTTACTATAGAACATCTTTTGCACCCTATTATTTTAACCAGTGTGTAGAGATTTAAATAACCTATTAAGTTCTATTATAACGCCATTAGCAAGTTAGAAAACGATTATGATTAACCAACGCGTCGAAGACCTCAATATTGAGAGCCAAAAGGTTCTTACCACACCCGAAGATTTAAAAGCGCAACTACCGGCAAACGATAAAATCACTGCAGCTGTATTGGAATCACGCCGAGTAATACAAAACATACTAGATGGTACTGACCATCGATTATTTGTTGTAGTTGGCCCCTGCTCTATCCATGACCCTAAAGCGGCAATCGAGTATGGCAAGCGCTTAGTCAAATTAGCTGAAGAGCTAAAAGATTCTTTGTATATCGTGATGCGTGTTTATTTTGAGAAGCCACGCACAACCGTTGGTTGGAAAGGGTTAATCAATGATCCTCATATGAATGATACCTTTGATATGGAAACAGGTCTCACCATTGGTCGTGAACTAATGCTTGAACTGGCAGAACTTGGCCTGCCCTTGGCCACAGAGGCACTAGACCCCATCTCCCCTCAGTATCACTCTGATCTTTGGACATGGGCAGCGATTGGCGCCCGCACCACAGAATCACAAACTCACCGTGAGATGTCTAGTGGTCTTTCCTGCCCTGTGGGTTTCAAAAATGGTACTGATGGCGGTTTAACTGTGGCTATTAATGCCCTTGAGTCCGTTGCTGCTTCCCATTCATTTTTGGGTATCAATCCGTTAGGCCAAGTCTCTATTACTCGCACTACTGGCAATCAATACGGTCATGTTGTGTTACGTGGTGGTGATGGCAAGCCCAACTATGACTCAGTGAATGTGGCGATTTGTGAACAGGAGTTAAACAAGCAAAATCTAAAAACCAATATTATGGTTGATTGTAGTCATGCTAACTCCAATAAAGATCCTGCTTTACAACCCTTGGTGCTGGAGAATATTACCCAACAAATTGCTGAAGGTAATACTTCCATTGTGTCACTGATGATTGAAAGTAATCTTAAGTGGGGTAATCAAAAGATTCCTGCCAATTTAGACGACCTTGAATACGGCGTATCGGTCACAGATGCTTGTATTGATTGGGAGACCACAGAGAATAGTTTGCGGGCGATGGCGACTAAGTTACAAACTGTCTTGCCCCAGCGCCAAAGATAAACTTTGGAGCTTAACTTATTTATAAAAAAAGGAGGCTTAAAGCCTCCTTATATGGTCTCAATATAACCTATTACATATAGGCATTATCACGCATAGTATGATCAGTCTCATCCCGCACACCATCAAGTCCGGGGACTTTTTCTACCAATGTTTTTTCCACCCCGTCTTTAAGGGTTAAATCAACTGAGCTACAGCCCTGACAGCCGCCACCAAACTGAAGTATGGCAATATTTTTGCCTTCTTCTTCTACCATACCCACTAGATTAACAGTACCGCCGTGAGACGCTAAGCCTGGGTTTATTTCGGTATACAAGTAATAGTTTATTTGCGCTTCAATAGGACTATCATCATCTACTTTAGGCATTTTAGCATTGGGCGCTTTAATCGTAAGCTGACCACCCATACGATCAGCACTGTAATCGATCATAGACTCTTCCAAGTATGGAACACTATTTGGTTCAACATATAGACGAAAAGAGGCAAGATCAGTAAATTCATCGGTGATTTTAACCTCGTCAGGGCGACAATAGGCCAGACAGGTTTCCGCATTAGGTGTTCCTGGGTCAGCAACAAAAATGCGCACGGCTATGCCTTCTGCATTTTGTTTGGCCAACAAACCAGCTAAATACTCCTCAGCACTGGGAGTAATTTTCACATACTGCATACACACCTCAAACTATGGTCATGAAATTTTTATGGGCGAAAACAAATACCCATCATTTACCAACTATTATATACCCCAGCTTTTTACTTGGGTATGATTATTCATGCTATTTATTTAGCCGCACAAAAGCTTACATGCAGTTATAATGCGGTCTGTTGTAGACAATTCAATTACCCAATAGAAAATATGCCGAGTATTAACAAACCAAATTTGTCTGGGCTATTACGTATGGCATTGCCATTAAGTGGCGCTATGGCCTCACAGGCCATTATTAATATGGTCGATACCGCCTTGGTTGGTAATTTGGGTGGCTTAGCTCTAGCTAGTGTTAGTATTGGTAGTTACCTTATATTTTTACTGGTGGCTATACCTATTGGCTTTGCTATTGGTATGCAAAGTTTGATATCCCAATATAGAGATCATGCTGACTATAGCCAATGGTTATGGGCTGGCATCACTCTTGGGCTAAGTATTAGTATTTTTTTAACTCTTATGGGCGAGCAATTTTCCCATTATGCCATTAGTTTATATGTCGCAGATGACCGTATTTCTGGCGTAGCCCAAGCCTATTTCGACTGGCGTTTAATTGCCATTCCCGCAGTAGCACTTAGTTTGGCTGCGCGCAGTTATTGGGCTAGCCAGTATCAACCATGGCAATATTCTCGCCTGCTTATTATTAGTCATATTAGTAATATACCCATTAGCTACTGTCTAATTTATGGGTTTGGCCCCATTCAAGCCATGGGGGCAGCAGGTGCAGGTTTAGGTACATGTATTAGTATTTATCTGGGTCTACTGTTGCAGCTAACTATGTTTCCAAAAAGCCAAATGGGACAAGCCGGCAGGGATTTGCTATCAGCCTTGCGTTTATGGCCAAAGATGCTCCGAGTTGCCTTACCAAGTGCCTTGCAACAATTGGCTTTTGCCTTACATTTGGCGATTTTACTCTGGATTATAAGTAGTCAAGGTGCAACGGCATTAGCAGCCAGCTTTGCTGTGCTAAATCTGGGACTTATTATCCTCTTACCTTTACAGGGTATTGCCCAAGCATCTTCAAGTTTAATCGCAAAAACCTTTACTACAGCAGATAATCAAGGTTGGCAATGGAGTAAGTTAGCCATGTTTACCGGTCTGGCTTGTGGTTTGCTATGTTGGCTTTTTGTAAGCATTACACAGCCATTATTCTTACCCTTAATTCTGGTTAATCGAGAAATTATTTTATTAGCATCAATAGCTATACCTATTTATGCCTTTGCCCTTATATTTGATAGTTTAGGTCAAATAGCAACCCGGAGCTTAGTCGCCACACAGGCCACCAAACGCGCTGCTGCGGTAAATATTTTGGGCCAGTGGGGTTTACTGTTACCTATCAGTGCATGGCTGGTACCAGTATATGGTTTTATCGCCATATGGATTATTCAAGTAATTTATAGATTATTATTTGGTGTTGGTTTGTGGCTATATTGGGCCAAACATGCACGTCAGACCAGTATTTTAAATTCGTTATAGACAGGGATATTTATTATGTATGGAGATTCAGTCGTCTTCTCGTTTTTTTTGATCTTTACCGGGGCCAGCTTGCTGGCAACATTGTCACTGTATTTTCGCCAACCCATTCTTATTGCGTATATTTTATTAGGTGGATTACTTGGTCCTTATGGCTTGAGCTGGGTCTCTGATACGGCTCTATTAGAAGATGTCTCCCATGTTGGCATCATGTTCTTGTTGTTTTTGATTGGCTTAGATATGCAACCTACTCACCTTTTGAGTATGCTCAAAAAAGGCTCATGGGTAGCCATCATTAGTTCCTTTATTTTTGCCTCAACTGGTTATGCAGGAGCTTGGTTATTTGGCTTTAGCCATATTGATTGTTTGCTTATTGGCGCTGCGACTATGTTTTCGAGCACCATTATTGGTATTAAACTCTTACCAACAACAGTATTGCATCATAAACAGACTGGTGAACTGGTTGTAGGTTTATTGCTGTTACAGGATTTAATTGCCATTGTGCTGTTAATTTTGGTAACGGCCACAGCCGATTTGGAAAGTAATACGAGTGGCATTATCGTCAGCCTGTTAGCCTTACCTTTACTAGTCGGTTTAAGTTTATTAATAGTGAGATGGGTATTATTGCCTTTAATAACACGCTTTGACCGTTTCCATGAATATATCTTTTTACTGGCAATCGGTTGGTGTTTGGCCTGTGCAGCAGCGGCAAGTACGGTTGGGTTATCGGCAGAAATAGGTGCGTTTATTGGCGGTGTTAGCTTAGCATCCAGCCCAATCAGTCAGTATATTGCAATTAACTTAAAGCCCATCAGGGATTTCTTTTTGGTGCTATTCTTTTTCTCCGTTGGCGCGGGCTTTAATATAAATATTATTGGCTCCATATGGCTACCCACTCTACTTATGAGTGTGCTGGTTATGCTAGTGAAGCCGGCTA
>DNNY01000189.1:0-4996 GCA_003497765.1 Oceanospirillaceae bacterium | reverse complement strand
TATGCTAGTGAAGCCGGCTACCTTTGGCTGGTTAGTAAAACCCATGTGTCGGAAATCAGATACCCGCTGGGAGGTTGGTTTTCGTTTAGGGCAAACCAGCGAGTTTTCTATTTTATTAGCAGCTTTAGCATGGTCAACTGGTCTGATTAGTGAGGCAGCGGCAATGCTGATTCAAGCCACTGCCATTGTGACCTTTATTACTTCATCCTACCTTGTGGTCTGGTTCTTTAAATCGCCTATCGCTATTAAGGATCACTTAAGACATGATTAGTTGTATCTAGGCTGAAACTGGCTCACGCATAGTTACTAGCTCTTCCGCCGCTGTAGGGTGAATGCCTATGGTTTGATCAAATTGGGCCTTAGTAGCACCACATTTTAGAGCCACAGCAAAACCTTGCAGGATCTCCCCTGCACCCTCACCGACAACATGCACGCCTAGAACGCGATCAGTAGCCTTATCAACGATAAGTTTCATTAAGCTACGCTCATCGCTGCCACTAAGTGTATGTTTCATAGGCCGGAAATCAGATCGATAAATTTCGATATCGGTATATTCAACTCTGGCTTCAGCTTCCGTGAGGCCCACACAACCAATATTGGGATGGGTGAAAACTGCAGTGGCGATATTACTGTAATCCATGGTTTTGTGATTATCACCGTATAGGTTATCAACTAAGATCATAGCTTCTGCCAAAGCCACAGGTGTTAGTTGAGGCCCGCCAGTCACATCTCCTAATGCATAGATACTGGGGATATTGGTATTGAAGCTTTTATTAACTTTAATCGTATGGTTTTGTTGCTGTTCAATACCTAGTTGCTCCAGACCTATATTGGCTAAATTTGGCGTCCTACCCATAGCCACTAATACCTGATCTACTTCTAGACTGACGCCATTATCCAGACTAACTAATAAGCCCTGTGAGGTTTTTTCTATGGCCTTTATATTGGTTTGATAATGGACGTTAACACCTTGTTTGGCTAACTCACTATCCATAAATTGGCGCACATCATGATCAAAACCACGTAATACTGAGTCGCCACGATAGGACACATAAACTTGAGACCCAAGACCATTAAAAATACAGGCAAACTCCAAGGCTATATAACCCGCCCCCACGACTAGCAAACGTTGTGGAAACTCATCTAAGTCAAAGATTTGATCAGAGGTAATAGTGTGCTTAGCCCAACTCTCAGAGGGTATTGAAGGCTTACTGCCCGTAGCCAGTAAAATATGCTTGGCACTATAAGATTGGCCATTGACTCTTACATGGTTGGCATCAACTAAATGCGCAAACCCATCAATAATGGTTACCTCAGAATTGGCTAGTAAATTGCCATAGATACCATTAAGCCGCAGGATCTCCTGTTTCTTGGCCTGAACTAGGTCTGGCCAGTGGAAGTCTGGATTATTGACCTGCCATCCAAAACCCTTAGCCGCATGGAAATCATGGCCAAAATGACTGGCGTAGGTATAGAGTTTTTTGGGCACACAACCAACATTAACGCAGGTGCCACCTAAGGCCTTGTTATCAGCTACGGCAACGCGCATACCCTTGCCGGCGGCCATACGTGCAGCTCTTACACCGCCAGAGCCTGCCCCGATAACAAATAAGTCAAATTCAAAATCCATAAATACCTCTTATACAAACGTTGTTATAAATCTAGTAAAGCGTTTGTAAAATCTATAGTTGGAAAATTAATAATGTAATAACGGGATATTTCAATCACACAACAACTTACTTCATAATTGCTGCTGTAGCGGTCAATAAAATCCAAAAAGTATAAATTGGAGACTAATATTTTAGCACCTTACCTATATAAACAGAGTATCATAGCAGATTGATTTATCCACTTAATCAAGCTGTGTTTTATCAATAGACACAAGTTGAAAATATTCTCCTAGGAGCTTGTTGTGCATTTAGTCTCATTTAACATCAATAGTGTGCGTGCCCGTATTCATCAAGTGAAAGCTATTGTTGATAGTTATCAACCTGCTGTTATAGGTCTGCAAGAGACCAAAGTTCAAGATAGTGATTTCCCTCATAAAGATCTTGCTGAGCTAGGCTATGAGATTATTACCCATGGCCAAAAAGGTCACTACGGTGTAGCGCTGATGACTAACCTGCCCATTATTACAACCTATAAAGGCCTTCCTGACGATACTGATGATAGCCAAAGACGTCTATTAGGCGCTCAACTTAGCCTTCCCAATGGTTCAGAAATGACTGTGTATAATGGCTATTTTCCCCAAGGCGAAAGTGTTGACCATCCAACTAAGTTCCCTGCGAAAAGAGACTTTTACCAAGGCTTACAGGAGGTTTTAGAAAGTCGTCATAATGCTGATGAACAATTGGTGGTTATGGGCGATATGAATATTGCTGTTACTGATACCGATATTGGCATTGGTGAAGATAACCGTAAACGCTGGTTACGCACGGGCAAAAGTAGCTTCCAACCAGAAGAGCGAGAATGGATACAAAAACTACTCGGTTATGGCTTATATGATAGCTATCGGGAGCTTTATCCAGATGCTAATGACTATAGTTGGTTTGATTATCGTAGTAGAGGCTTTGAAAGAGAGCCACAGCGCGGTTTACGTATCGACCAGATATTATTTACCCAAACACTAATGCAACAATGCCAATCTGCAGGTATTGATTATCAAATTAGAGGTATGGAAAAACCCTCTGATCACTGCCCTATTTGGGCCAAACTAGCTATTTAAGATATTTGCTTGTTGGTATCTACAGACAAAAAAGGGCAGCCTAAGCTGCCCTTTTCTAGTTACTAGCCATTACGCAGATAATTCTAACAACAGCTTGTTTAAGCGACTTACATAAGCTGCAGGGTCTTGTAATTGCCCACCTTCTGCCAACACAGATTGATCAAACATCAGTCTCGTTAAGTCGGCAAAGCGATCTTCATCAGCTTCCTGATCTAACTTGTTCACTAGAGGATGCTCAGGATTTAATTCCAAGGTTGGCTTGGTTTGAGGTAGAACCTGGCCAGCTGCTTCCATTAGGCGTCGCATTTGAGCTCCCATATCATGTTCAGCCACCACCAAACAGGCTGGCGAGTCAGTTAAACGTTGGGTAATACGAACGCTTTCCACATCATTGGCTAACAAAGCCTGAACCCGTTCTACTAAGTCTTTAAACTGCTCTTCCTGTTCTGCTATCGCAGCCTTATCGGCTTCATCTTCAATATCACCCAGATCTAGACTACCTTTAGCTACATCCTGTAATACTTTACCATCAAAGTCTGCCATATGAGACATCAGCCAGTCGTCAACACGGTCTGATAACAACAGCACTTCGATACCTTTTTTGCGGAATATTTCTAAATGCGGGCTGTTTTTAGCTGTATTATGGTTTTCACCAACAACATAATAGATTTTTTCCTGACCTTCCTGCATACGCGCCACATAGTCAGTTAAACTATAGCTTTGCTCGGCTTTGTCATCAACACTAGTGGCAAAACGCAGTAGCTTGGCAATTTTTTCCTTATTGGAAAAATCTTCAGCTGGGCCTTCTTTTAATACCTGACCAAACTCTTGCCAGAAGTTTGCATACTTATCAGCATCCTTTTTAGCCATCTTTTCTAGCATATCAAGAACCCGCTTGGTAAGGGCTGAACGCATAGAATCAATCACGGGGTCTTTTTGTAGTATTTCCCTAGACACATTGAGGGACAAATCATTGGAGTCAACAATACCTTTGATAAAGCGTAGGTAATTTGGTAGAAACTGTTCCGTTTCATCCATAATAAATACCCGCTGTACATAGAGTTTTAAGCCCCGATTAGCTTCACGCTGCCATAAATCAAATGGCGCCTTACTAGGCACATACAGCAAGCTAGTGTAATCCAACTTACCCTCTACTTTATTGTGAGACCAACCCAGGGCATCCTGAAAATCATGGGAGATATGCTTATAGAACTCTTGATATTCATCATCTTTTACCTCGCTGCGTGAGCGCGTCCATAATGATGTGGCTGCATTGACTGTCTCATCTTCAATTTCTGCTGGCTCATCTTCACCCATGGACTGCTTAGGCATAATAACTGGGATGGAAATATGGTCAGAATACTTGCGTACCAAGTTCCGTAAACGGAAGGCATCAGCAAACTCTTTTTCATCATCTTTTAGGTGTAGAATAATACTTGTACCACGTTGGGCCAGGTCAACAGTTTCAATGGTAAACTCACCTTCACCAGCCGAACGCCAATGTACACCCTCTGCAGCGTCTAAACCGGCCTTACGGGTTAATACTTCAACTTCTTTGGCGACAATAAAGGAAGAATAAAAACCGACCCCAAATTGGCCAATTAACTGGGAATCTTTTTGTTGGTCCCCGGTTAGGTTTTGCAGAAAATCGGCGGTACCGGACTTAGCAATGGTGCCCAGATGCTCAATGACATCATCGCGACTCATACCAATACCATTATCACTGATAGTTAGGGTATTAGCTTCTGCATCAAAATTTAAACGAATAGCTAATTCACTATCACCATCATATAAACCACTATCAGCTAGGGCAGCAAAGCGCATTTTATCGGCAGCGTCTGAGGCATTAGAAATCAACTCACGTAAGAAGATTTCTTTATTGCTATACAAGGAATGGATCATCAAGTGCAATAATTGCTTTACTTCCGTTTGAAAGCCTAAAGTTTCCTTTTGTGTGGCGGTACTCATGAATTAGTAAACTCCAAAAATGATTAATACTCACGGTGGTTACTGCTAGCAGCTAACCATGCAAGCAAATATGGGGTTAGGAGAAAAGATTTCAAGGCAGAAGAAGCCTTGATATTGGTAACAAGGGAAAATGTTAATCAGACAGCTTCATTATCAACAAATTTTTGATAAACCGATTTTTGCTTCTTCTTCGAAGCTAGGCCTTTTTGTTTACGCGAGCGATAGCTATCTGGATGAAAGGCTTCTTTTTGCGGCTTTTTCTTCTTGATCGGCGTAAAGGTACGTCCAGCTACAGAGGGTAGC
>DNNY01000029.1 GCA_003497765.1 Oceanospirillaceae bacterium | reverse complement strand
TGTTGGGTCTACTATACACCTCGTCGCCAACCTTTAGGTGAATCACGCCACCACCAACTGCCACTACTTCGCCAGATACGTCCCAACCCAAAGTCAATGGCAATGCATGGTTTAGCAGTGGTTGCAGATACCCTTGGCGGATTTTCCAGTCAATTGGGTTGACCGAAGCGGCATGTATCTTAATCAAAACCTCCCCTTGCTTGGCTTCTGGTATATCGATGTTGTTAAGTTCAAGTACCTCTCGACCACCAAAAGTGTGTATTTGAACGGCTTTCATTGTGCTTGTCATATTTCCCCTATGGATATTCGTTTAGCTTGGAATGAATTCTACAGACCAATGTGGTACATGATTAGTCCCAAAACATTCATTACATTGTTTCCAATAAGGAACCAGTAGGTATAAAAATGACTAACAAGCACGAAAATATGCAAGGATTGATTCTATTTGTTAACATTCACTGCCAAGGCAGTCTCTCTGCAGCGGCTCAGCTAATAAGCCTTAGTCGCTCATCAGTGAGCAAACAATTAGCTGCGCTGGAAAACAAGATAGGGCCCATCTTTAAATCTCTTCTCGGTACTACGTCCTGCGCTAAGCCATGCAGTACTAACTGTTATACAGAATGATTCGCCTAATCATAAATACTTTGCACGACAGAACTACTAAAAGAGTAGCTAAATATAGCGTCAGATCAATTGAATACTCTACCCGCAAGATCTTTTGTATTTTCCCTAATAAACAATAGATTCTTATCATAATATTCAAGTAAAATAGCTTTATGAAATCGTTTTCATAATCTATCTGTCGATACCCTTAGAAACTGAATATTTATAAGCACCTAAATATGAACAAACAAGCCATTATTGAAGCCCAGCAAAACCTTATTCCAGTCAGCCGTCAGGCGGCTGCTGAAGGTATTGTACTGTTAGAAAATAAGCAAGCCATACTGCCCCTTAAAGCGGATGAGGTAGTCGCCTTGTTTGGGCGCTGTCAGATAGATACCTACCGCAGTGGTACCGGCTCGGGTGGTGCGGTAAATGTACCTTATGCTGTTAATGCCCTTGAGGGTTTGCGGGCTAATCCTGATATTAAGCTAAACGAGACACTGGTGAGTGTATATGAAGAATGGATTGGTGAAAATCCGTTTGATGACGGTGGTGGTGGCTGGGCTGCTGAGCCATGGTTCCAACAAGAGATGCCCCTCACCGATACACTGGTCGAGCAGGCTGCTAAAGAGTCCCAAAAAGCGTTGGTTTTTATCGGCCGCACAGCTGGTGAGGACCAAGACAATGCTGATAAAGCAGGTAGCTACCAGCTAACCGATATCGAGATGGATATGGTAGCCAAGGTCTGCCATCACTTCGACAAGGTGGTAGTGATTTTTAACACTACTAATATTATGGATATGGCTTGGCTCAATACGCTTGAAAATAGCCAGTCAATTAAAGCGGTGCTATATAGTTGGGCCGCAGGTATGGAAGGCGGGCACGCCTTGGCTGATGTTCTATCTGGCAAGCAGTCGCCAAGTGGCCGTTTGACTGACACCATTGCCCATAAGCTAGCCGACTACCCCTCTGCCGCTAACTTTGGTCGCAAAGATTACAATACCTATGTAGAAGATATCTATGTCGGTTATCGCTATTTTGAAACCTTTCATCCTGAGGCTGTACAGTATGCCTTTGGTAGTGGCCTTTCTTACACGGAATTTAAACGTGAACTGGTCTCTTATAAGGAAGTAGGCAGTGGTAGCGACGGCACCCTGCAGTTTGATATTAAGGTCACTAACACGGGCAACAAATATAGCAGCAAAGAGGTTGTGCAGCTGTATATGGAAGCGCCACAGGGGCGCCTTGGCCAGCCATCTCGAGCATTAGTCGGGTTTGCTAAAACGTCTGTGTTAAAACCTGGAGCAACTGAACAGGTGCGCATATCCGTAGCCCTTGCTACATTGGCATCTTATGACGATAGTGGCGCTACGGGACATCGTAGCTGTTATGTATTAGAACAAGGTTGCTACCAATTTTATTTAGGTGCAAGCGTGCGTCAAGCTGAAAAAGTGAATGCAGCTTATGAACTGGATAAGCTTATGCTGGTGGAACAGTTAAGTGAAGCCTTAGCGCCTATTCGTCCATTTCAGCGTTTAAAGCCTGGCGTGCAGAATGAGCATGGACTTTATACCAAAAGCCATGAACCAGTGCCTCAGCGGACTATTTCACTAAGCCAGCGCATGCAGGCCAATATGCCAGAAACCCATAAGATCACTGGTGATCAGGGTATTAAGTTGCAGGATGTGCAACAAGGCAAAGCCACATTAGCAGCTTTTGTCGCGCAAATGACGCCAGAACAACTGGCCACCATCGTTAGAGGTGAAGGGATGTGTAGTGCCAAGGTGACTCCGGGCACGGCTGCCGCCTTTGGTGGCGTGTCTGACAGCCTATTTCAGCTTGGCATACCCGTAGCGGCTGCTGCAGATGGCCCTTCTGGCATTCGTATGGACAGTGGTCATGAGGCTTCTCAGGTTGCTATCGGCACTTTACTTGCCTGTACTTGGAATAAGGAACTTAACGAGCAGCTCTTTAACTTGGTTGGCCAAGAACTTAGGGCAAACCAGATTGACACCCTGTTAGGGCCAGGCATTAATATTCATCGCCACCCACTGAATGGCCGCAACTTTGAGTATTTTTCCGAAGACCCTCTGATGACTGGCGTTATGGCTGCTGCACAAACCCGTGGCCTGAAGCAAGCAGGCGTTGCCGCCACCATTAAACACTTTGCCGCCAATGATCAGGAAACGGCCCGTGTTGATGCTGATAGCGTTATGTCCGAGCGAGCCTTACGTGAGATCCATATCAAGCCTTTTGAAATGGCGGTTAAGCAAGGTGGTGCTTCTAGCATTATGACCGCCTACAACCCCGTTAATGGCCATTGGACAGCTTCCAATTATGACCTAAATACCACTATTCTGCGTGGCGAATGGGGTTTTACTGGCATTGTTATGACCGACTGGTGGGCGAAGATGAATGATCCAGTTAGTGCGGGTAAAGAGGACAGAACCTTCACTTCATTTATGGTGCGGGCGCAAAATGACCTTTATATGGTGGTTGAGAACGATGGCGCTGAAAGCAATCCCATGCATGACGATACTATGCAAGCACTGGAAGTAGGTTCGTTAAGTATAGGTGAGTTGCAACGTAGTGCTATGAATATCTGCCGATTTATTATCAATGCACCGGTTATGGATCGCCCACTTGTGCCTTATGACCCGATCAAAGTATTTGAGGCCCATAAAAGCCCCGCTAGTACGGAGGTAATGCCTATTGATAAGCCTCTAAACTGTAATATCAAAAGCAATGCAACTTATACACTTGAAGTAGATGTAGATGGAGTATACCAGTGCAGCGCAATGATGCGGTATGCACGCAATTCACAGGCCCAGTCATCTTGTAGCCTGAGCTTTAACGGCACCTTCAGCATGTCCCTACCCGTGAATGGCACCGATGGTAAATCAGTAACGGTAGAAGGCCTGCAAGTGAGGCTTGAAAAAGGCTTCTACCAGTTGGATATCAACTTTGTTAAACCAGGTTCAGAAATTCAACAAATCACCTTTACTAAGGCTAGCAACTAGTG
>DNNY01000132.1 GCA_003497765.1 Oceanospirillaceae bacterium | reverse complement strand
ATGTTATTGATGATATCGCCCATGATGCAGGCCCAGAACATAGTCTTATTGCTTTAGGTTATGCGGGCTGGGGTCCGGGCCAGCTGGAAGATGAAATAGTGCAAAATGCTTGGCTATGCTGCCCATTTGACGCGGATATCATGTTTAGCACACCGGCTGATAAACGCTTTAGTGCTGCCGAAAAATTATTGGGCATTGATATCAATCTTATCTCCACTCAGGTGGGTCATGGCTGAGCATATCAACTTGCTGGGCTTAGACTTTGGCAGCAAACGTATCGGTGCTGCTTTTGCTAGCCAAGCGAGTACTGAGCCAGTTATTTTGCCTCCGATTAGTGCTCGTGATGGTATTCCTGACTGGCAACAAGTAAATAAAATGGTAAAAGAGTGGCAAATACAAGCATTTGTAGTCGGAATTCCTTATAATATGGACGGTTCTGTAGGAGAGATGGCTCACCGAGCGCGAAAATTTGCCAACCGCTTAGCTAGCCGCTTTGATCTACCGAGTTATGTGGTAGACGAGAGACTCTCAACTTATGCAGCCAAAGAAGTGCATTTGGCCCAAGGTGGCGGCACTAACTGGAAGAAAAATGGCGTTGATGGTATTGCAGCGCAAATGATTATAGAGTCGTGGTTCGCTGAATACGAACACCGACTGGCATCACAACCCTTTAAGGAGCAAGGATAAGCAATGGCACAACCGCCTCAGCTACCCGACACCCCCTCCCTAGTGGCTGACTTAGTACAGCAAGTAAGCCAATTAATTAAGCATCACCAAATACAAGACCCCCTAGTGATCGGCATCCATACCGGTGGCGCATGGCTGGCAGAAACCTTAGCTAAAACCCTTAACGCGCCCCTTGGCAAACTTGATATTAGTTTTTATCGCGACGACTTTACCCAGCAAGGTTTAAATCCAAAAGTAAACCCCTCAAGCCTGCCCTTTGATATTAACAATCGGCATATTATCCTCGTTGATGATGTACTGATGACAGGGCGCACTATTCGTGCTGCCCTAAATGAGCTGTTTGACTATGGCCGCCCGGCAAGTATTAAACTAGCCACCCTATGTGCTATTAATGGCCGCCAACTTCCTATTCAAGCTGATGCCTGCGCCCTGGAGCTACAGGTGACAGCTAATCAATACCTGCAACTTGAAGGTCCAGAGCCTTTGCAGTTAACCATTATTGAGCGAACTATCGATGAATCTGCCTCCTAGCGCCCAATTACAACTGACTGAAACTGGCGAACTACGCCACTTCTTAAGTATTGATGGGCTCCCAAAAACCCTTCTAGAGCGCATACTCGATACTGCCAACTCTTTTGTGGTGGTGGGTAATCAGGAAGTTAAAAAAGTACCACTATTGCGTGGCAAAACGGTGGTAAATCTATTTTTTGAGAACTCAACTCGTACCCGCAGCACCTTTGAACTAGCTGCTCAACGCTTATCTGCTGATGTGCTAAATTTAGATATCAACACCTCAGCCACCAGTAAGGGCGAATCTCTCCTCGACACCCTGCGTAATCTGCGAGCCATGCACAGTGATATGTTTGTGGTACGCCACAGTCAATCAGGCGCCGCCCATTTTATTGCGCAGCAAGTGACGCCTAATGTTGCCATTATTAACGCCGGCGATGGCCGCCATGCTCACCCAACTCAAGCTATGCTAGATATGCTCACTATTTATCGCCATAAGGCCTCTTTTGATCAACTAAAGGTGGCCATAGTTGGCGATATTTTGCATTCGCGGGTAGCCCGTGACCAAGTGCATGCGTTGACAACCCTTGGCTGCCAGGATGTACGTCTAATTGGCCCTAACACATTACTACCAACTGCCGCAGAAGAACTGGGGGTCACCACTTATAATGACCTTGATAAAGGCCTTGAAGATGTCGACGTTATTATTATGCTACGCCTGCAAACAGAGCGTATGGACTCTGCCTTTTTGCCATCCGCAAGTGAATATTATCAGGCTTATGGACTAACTCGTCAGCGTTTATGCAAAGCCAAATCAGATGCTATTGTGATGCACCCAGGCCCAATTAATCGGGGCATAGAAATTGAATCTGAAGTGGCTGATGGTGAGCAGTCGTTAATTCTTAATCAGGTTGGCTACGGCATCGCTATCCGCATGGCGGTGATGTCAATGGCTATGAGTGGCCAAATGCAACAGCGTCAGATAATGGAGGCCAACCAATGAATATACTTATACGCCAAGCGCGTGTAGTGGATCCATATCAGCAGCTGGATGCCATAATGGATGTACATATTGCCGATGGCAATATACAAGCCATAGGCGCAGAATTAAATATACCAGACGCACAAGTTATCGAAGCCAAAGGTCAGATACTTTGTCCTAATTTTACTGACCTCTTGTCCTACCTGCGCCAACCCGGCAATAGTCAAAAAGGCACCATTGCTTCGGAAACCCGTGCTGCTGCCAGTGCCGGCTTTGGCACCCTGTTGCCTAGCCCAGATACCCAACCTGCTAGTGATAGCACTGCTGTATTAGAACTTGTTCAAGATCGCGCCGAACAGGCGGGATATTGTCAGGTGTTGCCAATAGCGGCTCTCACCCAAGGCTTACAAAGCACCCATTTAAGTAATATGCTAGGGCTAAATAAAGCAGGGGCAGTAGCTTTCAGTAATGCTGGTTATGATATTACTGATAACACTGTGCTACTGCGCTGCTATGAATATGCGGCTACCTATAAGCTGAAAATATTTGTCCAAGCCCGGGATGCTGCCCTATCCCATGGTCATATGCATGATGGCATTTTAGCTACCCAATTGGGGTTGAATGGGATACCGGTTATTGCAGAAACACTGGCTATAAGTCGTCATCTCCAAATGATGCAACACACCGGTGTTAGCTGCCATTTCCAACAACTTAGCAGTGCTGCTGGTGTTGAGATGCTACGTCAAGCTAAAGCCCAAGGCCTAGCCATCAGTGCTGACGTCGATCTCGCACACCTATGTAATACAGAACAGCAAGTGCAGGGTTATAATAGCCAGTATCATGTGCAACCACCCCTGCGCCATGAGAGTGATCGCCAAGCCTTAATAGCTGGACTTGCTGATGGCACTATTGATGCCATCGTTTCCGCACATCAACCCCATGAAGCAGCCGCCAAGCAAGCCCCCTTTGCTGATACCGCAACAGGCATGGCCATATACGATATTTTTATGCCCTTACTATTAAGCTTAGCTGCAGATACAAACCTCAGCTTATTGCAACTGACTGCTGCTTTAAGTAAACAACCAAGAAGTCTATTAGGGCTTGATGAAAATGGGCTTACCGTTGGTGCGGCAGCAAACCTATGCCTAATTGACCCCAACCTATCTTGGCAGTTAACTAGCACTTCTCAACAAAGCCGAGGCGCTAACCAATGTTTGCAAAATAGCACACTGATGGGGCGGGTAATGCTTACTTTGCAGCATGGCAAAGTAACTTGGCAAGCCCACGATTAAGTGCCAGCACTACCTCCGACAACCATCTTCTCACTATTAAAAATGATACTGAAAGAGTGCTTTTTATGCCCTAAAAAACGTAAAAAAGGCTATTTCAAGTAGTTATTGCAAAAAAATACTATTAAAAATTAGCAATTTTGATAATATTGACACTATAAACCGAACAAACATTATCAAAAAAAGGTAATACAAATGGATGCTGCTGAATTAAATAAAATGTCCGAGCTCACCACTCGACAAACAGCAAAGTTACTTAACGTATCTGTACGTACTGTCCAATTGTGGGTGGAGAATGGTACTCTGCAAGCTTGGAAGACCATTGGTGGCCACCGTCGTATTAGTGTTGGCTCTGTACAACAACTGCTAGAAGAAAAACAGGATAGACAAACCCCTATCCCCCGCCCCTTTGGTGCCACACAGAAAAGTGCTGTGCTTATTGTTGATGACGATCAAGACACTTTATTACTGTATAAAATGTTAGTCAGCAACTGGTATCCAAGCTTGCATATTGAGACCGCAGTCAATGGTGTTGATGCGCTAGTTAAAATTGGCTCTATACGCCCCTGTGTACTTATTACCGACCTACAAATGCCACAATTGGATGGCTTTGCTATACTGGATAGGCTACAAAATAATGAGCAATACGATTTTATTAAGCCAATCGTAATTACTGGCATGAGTGACGATGAAATCAATGCCCGTGGTTTACCAGCTGGCATCCCATTATTACATAAGCCAATACCAGTGGAAGAACTCAAGGCGCTGATTGCTAGTGCCATAAATTGACCCTAAACAGTTAGCGGATTTTAATGACAGAAAACACTTTTAATCAGCTAAACTTCAATCCAGACACCAAAACATTTGCTGCCAATTCACCCGCCCAGCAATTGCTGGGTCTTGGTGCCCAAGGCACAGAAACAGACCTCATCCAACTGCTGGGCCAAGATCAATGGCAACAGCTTAAAAGCAATGCCAAATCCGCACAGGCTATGTTTGTAACAATACACAGCCAATCTACTAGCCTATGGTTAGGGCAAGCTGCGGCACAAGAGATCATATGGGTTATCTCACCTCAACCCCACCTACAAAGACAACTTGAACAATGGCAACATGAAGCTCGACTAGCCTCTGTGGGGCAAGTAATGGCGGGTATTTGCCATGAAATAAATCAACCTCTAAACGCTATGCGTCTACGTTTGTTTGGTCTTCAGGAGCTCGCTAAAACGGGGGCTGTTAATGATTTGTCCAAGCATTTGCTGGAGCTAGACAATCAGATAGAGCGATGTGCTAGCACTTTGGTTAATATGCGCCAGCTGGTGGGCCATCAGCCTATCAGTCACCAGCAATTTGACTTAGCAGACAGCATTAAACAAATCCATAAGCTGTTAGCTAGCCAGTTACAACAACAAGGTGTGCAGCTTAGCTTACAACAACCTTTACCTAATAGCTTGATATTTGGGCAAGCCCAACGCTTTGAACAAGTGCTGATTAATTTAATCAATAACGGTCGCGATGCCATCCTTGAACATGCCGACCAGGGTGAAATTAGCCTGAGCCTTAAGCATGTGGAAGATACCTACCAACTGCAAGTAATTGATAACGGCCCTGGCATTCCTGAATCCCTGCAAGAGAAAATTTTTACCCCCTACTTTACCAATAAACAACACCAAGGGACGGGGCTTGGTTTGGCTCTATGTCGCGATCTAGTAGAAGAACTTGGCGGCCAACTTACACTTATCTCTCACCCTGGGCATACCTGCTTTACCATTTGCCTGCCGCAAAATAACAGCAATACATAATTGAACACATTATGCGTATAGCTAGCCTATTAAGTTCGGAACTAACCAGCGCTCTCGAGGTTTGGCTGAGCGCTCTGGGCCATAACATCACTGACGATGCCAATAATGCCGATCGCCTTATACTGGATTTTTCTCAATTATCACAACCAGTAAAGACCAACATAGCGCCCTATCATTGGCTTTTATTAGATAGCCAACTGACTATTGCTAAAACTATAAGAGCACTACAGTTAGGCTGTGGCTATATCGCTATAGCGCCTTTACAACGTCATACCTTTGACCAATGGTTGGCAGGTACAGAGCCCATTGAGGATATGTTCAACACCAATAATAGCCCGCCCCTGACACCTCAAAAAGATCATTTTATTGGCCCTTTTGTCGATTTGCTGACCAAAGATATTTGGGATAAAGACCTGCGTCAACAGGCCAAAGAGGTGATTATCTGGCGTGATATTGCCCTTCAATTACCCCAGTTTAAACGCCTACAAAAGGCCCATAAACTCACACCTCTGCAGCATGCCCAACTAGCTTGTCATACCATCACCGGTGCCCAACTATTAGCGCCACAAGACCCTTTAGTAGCCCAGATCATAGCCCAACATCACGAACATTTTGATGGCACAGGCTACCCAGCACAATTACAAGGCGAACAAATTCACCCCATTGCCCGCATGGCAAAACTCTATGATAGCTATACCGGCCTGCGCCGCCATAAAAGCTATGCCAAGGCATTAAGTCATGAGCTAAGTATGCAGAAACTGCTTGGCGGTGACGGTTATTTATGGCCAAGTCAATTTGATCCAGAGTTGCTTAAACTTATGGCTGAAAAAGATACCGAGTTAACCAGCCTTTATGAGCAATGGCATCAATAAATTAACGGATCAAATTCAGCCTTAGCTTCATTTTTTGGCGTTGGCCTGTTGGCAAGTGACGATTTAAGCGCTGATTAACTATGCCAAAACAGCCAATCACAATTAAAGTCAGTAGGATAAAGTACCCCGCTAAGATCGGATAAGGCACAAAGGGATTAAAAGTCTTATCTGCAAAATAGCTGGCATAGTACAAAGCATCACCTTTTTGTTGCCAGGCTGGAAAACCACTAAAAAACACCAGGGTGGTGGCATGCATTAAGAAAATCGCTTCATTGGTGTACGCGGGCCAAGATAAACGCAACATACTCGGCCATACAACACGTCTAAACTTCTTCCAACCCGTAAACCCATAGGCATCAGCAGCTTCCACATCGCCTTTGGGAATAGCTTGCAATGCACCATAAAAAATTTCCGCAGAATAGGCAGCGGTATTAAACACCAGTACCAAAAGTGCACCCGCCTGAGCAGAGGTTAACCAAGGCACGAAGCCAACTTTCTTTAATGCCAAAAACGCAAAGTAAGCAAAAAAGAATTGGATAAACAGTGGTGACCCACGGAATAAAAAAATAAAACCTTCGCTAGGGCGACGCAACCAAGCCACATGTGAATTTTTCCCTAATGCCAATGCGCAGGCTAGAAAAAAGCCGACCAGAAGAGCTATTACCCCAAAATAGATATTCCAAATTAAGCCGGAACCAATCAGAGTAAATTGTTCACATACAGTAATATCGCTTGCGGGTAATAAACGCTTACCAAAGCCAATTGAGCGCAACGCATAATCTTGAATAGTAGTTAAGCAACTCATGGGGTCGCTCCCACAATGCCCTGACCACGGGACAGACGTCTATTCACTTTTGCCAATATGCGCTCAGATAAATAGGTAAAGGCTAAATAGAATACTAATAGTCCAAGAAAATACCATAAACGCCAATCACCATGGGGGTAATCCGTAAAGCGTGCGTTTTTAGAACCGCCCAATTCCCGAGCCCAATAAACAATATCTTCCACACCCAATAAGAACAGCAATGGTGTAGCTTTGATTAATATTACCCACAAATTAGATAAGCCTGGCAGGGCATAAAGCCACATTTGCGGCACGAGTATGCGCCAAAACACTTGCCGACGGCTCATACCATAGGCCTGGGCCGTCTCTAATTGCGCCTGAGGCACAGCCCGCATAGCGCCTAATAAGACATTGGCAGCAAAAGCCCCAAACACGATAGCAAAAGTGATCACGGCAAGAAAAAATCCATATACTTCATGTACCCATTGAGGTGCAGTAGATAAGGGTAACTTAGCCGCCTTACAGACAATAAAATCATTACCCTGACGAATAGGCTCAGACCAATCTGGGCACAAAGCTTGATGACGCAGGTACTCAAAACCTTGATCTAGGGCTATAACAAAAAATAAGAAAAAAGCTATATCAGGCACACCACGGACAATGGCCACATAAATTTGCCCCAGCCAACGTAAAGGTGCAAAGCCGCTACGGGCGGCTGAAGCGCCGGCAAAGCCGAACAATAACGCCGTAGGTGCGGTAATTAACAATAAGGATAATACGGTCAGAATAGACCAATAGAGGCTCATATGCTTGCCTGTAGTCAGATAACAAGCGAACCAAGATATGCCTTCTAAAGACGCTGGATCTGCACAAAATTCAAACATATAAGCTAGCACTCTCTTGCCAAGGTTGCTGACACTTAGTTACATGTAAGCAACCGTGACAAAAGAGTATATGGCCCTAGTGATTACCAGGTAGAGCCAACCTCCCACTCAACAATCAACTTGTTTAGGGAACCATCAGCCTTCATAGACTGAATAGCGGCGTCAAGCTTAGCACGCAATTCACCATCTGATTCCCGTAAACCAATGGCAACACCGCCACCAATGGATTCTTTGCGATCAAGGAATTGCAAACCGTCGTTAGCATGGCCCTCTAGGAAAGAACTATCAGCTAACACAGCATCAGCCTCACCGTTGCGCACGGCGGCAATGGTTTCTTCAGGTGTAGCGAACTCAACTAAAGTCCAACCTTGAGCGGCAACAAAGGCAGCTTGAATAGTTGCGGCCTGCGCTGCAATAACAGCCTGACTAACATCTACACCAGCATCCATTGCCAAATAACCAGAAGGCTCAGGTGGGATATATTCTTCAGAGAAGTCGATAACTTGATCACGTTCTGCAGTAACTGACATACCAGCAATAATGGTGTCATAGTTACCAGATACCAAATTAGGGATAATGGAGTCCCAATCATTGGTTACCCACTCACAAGTTAATTCGGCACGACGACATAGTTCATCGCCCAGAGCGCGCTCCATACCATCTACTTCACCTGCATCATTAATAAAATTGTACGGAGGGTAAGCACCTTCGGTGCCCATACGTACCACATCACCGGCAAAAACCGGACTTGTTGCTGCCACCAAGGCAGCTGTTAATAGTAGTTTTTTCAAGCAATAGGTCCTCTTTTTTACGTTATTATTTACGCTGCAATAGTTGCACTTAAGAACTGCTGCAAACGTTGGCTTTCAGGGTTACCAAATAACTCAGCTGGAGCGCCTTGTTCTTCAATTTTACCCTGGTGTAAAAAAATTATATGGTCTGAGACATCACGCGCCAGACTCATATCGTGGGTCACCAAAATCATGGTGCGATCTTCCGCAGCCAAATCTTTAATAACCTTTATCACTTCCTGTTGCAGCTCTGGATCAAGAGCCGAAGTGGGTTCATCAAGCAACAGTGCTCGAGGCTCCATACATAAAGCGCGAGCAATAGCTGCGCGTTGTTGTTGGCCACCTGACAACTGAGCAGGATAGACATCACATTTATCACCAATACCAACCTTGGTTAAATAATGCCGAGCCAGCTCCTCTACTTCGGTCTTCTTGCGACCCAGAACGGTTACGGGTGCTTCCATAACATTCTGCAAAATAGTCATATGAGACCATAGATTAAATTGCTGAAACACCATGGATAGGTTAGTGCGCATACGCAAAAGCTGTGCGGCATTAGCAGGGTGACGATCCATACCCTCACCACTCCATTCAACCAGCTCATCTTCAAAAACAATATCACCAAGCTGGCTAAATTCGAGCAAATTAATACAGCGTAGCAGCGTTGATTTACCTGATCCTGATGATCCAATTAGGCTAATTACATGGCCTTTTGGAGCGACCAAATCAACACCTTTCAACACATCCAATTCAACATATGATTTGTGCAGTCCACGGACTTCAATAACAGGTTTATTGGCTTCGTTCACAGCAACATACTCTTTGAATCGGATCGAATATATACCATTAGCAAGGTAATTTTAGTGGGGCACGTAAGTAGTTAAGCAACATAATCAAATAGATATACCCAAGTTATATGCTAGTGATTATAACTAATAACTACAAGCACTAAGTACCAAAAACGATAATGCATGTCGCAGGATCTAAAAAAAGGCTTAATATGTGGCTGAGAAAGGTTACAATAATTAATGATGTAGATAGCAGTATAAATGTATGAGCATTACGCAACAGTTATTGGCCGTTAAAGCACGAATTAATAAAGCCTGTGAATTGGCTAAACGCCCCTCTCAACAGGTATGCTTGGTAGCAGTCAGTAAAACCAAGCCCCTAAGTATGGTGCTTGAAGCCTATGACCAAGGCCATCGTCACTTTGGTGAAAATTATCTGCAGGATGCTTTGGAGAAAATTTCAGCCAATCCTTACCAAGATATTGTGTGGCATTTTATTGGCGCCGTGCAAAGCAACAAAACCCGTTCTATAGCGGAAAATTTTGCTTGGGTACATACCATTGAGCGGGAAAAAATCGCCCAACGCCTCAATGATCAACGCCCTGCTGAGCTACCACCATTAAAAGTATGCCTACAAGTTAATATTAGTAGTGAAGCTAACAAGTCTGGGGTTAGTTTGGCTGACTTACCCAGTCTTGCAGCCAAAGTAAATGCCTTGCCTAGGCTAGAGCTAGCAGGTCTGATGTGTATCCCAGCAGCGAATCAAACCCAAGCAAAACAACAGCAAGCATTTGCTGATATGGCGCAAGCACAACAGCAATTACAACAGACATACCCGCAGTTAACAGCGCTTTCTATGGGTATGTCAGCTGACTTAGAATTAGCCATCGCCCATGGTGCTACCATGGTACGCATTGGCACGGATATATTTGGGGCCCGCAACTAGGTAATTGCTGGCAGCCCAATTTAGTAGAGGAAATCATTATGTCATCAACGCCAACCATAGCCTTTATTGGTGCCGGCAATATGGCTCAAGCCATAATCAAAGGCTTGCTACAACAAGGCTATGCGGCTGACAGCATTATTGCTACAGGTCGCACACCCGCCAAGTTGGCAACACTATCTGCCGAGGCTCGCATTCGCACCAGCACGGATAACCAAGCAGCCTGCCAACAGGCTGATATTATTATCTTGGCTGTTAAA
>DNNY01000143.1 GCA_003497765.1 Oceanospirillaceae bacterium | reverse complement strand
TGGTTGGCTACCTCCAGATACCCCAGTTAGGGAGTTTGAGGGGGCAATTCGTGCCGTCAGTGAGCCTATTTTTGCCCGTCCTTTGGCTGAGATTTCCTTTGCGCAAGTGCTACTGGGCTTATTCCAAACGGCGCGCCGGTTTAATATGCAGGTGCAGCCACAATTGGTATTATTGCAGAAAACCATGCTCAATATAGAGGGCCTTGGTCGTCAGTTATACCCACAACTCGATTTGTGGGAAACGGCACAGCCGATTTTACGACAGTGGTTTAAAGCCCAGGTTAGCCCTAAGCAGGTAGTGCGACAGCTGCGAGATAACTGGCCCGATATGGCCCAGCAACTGCCACAATTACCAGGGCTCTTGTATAAGGCCTTAGAACAGCAGGCCAAGCCGGTAACTGTACCGGCAGTTAAGCCACAGAAGCCTCGCAAGAAGCTTTTGTTGCCAGTTTTATTGTTGGCTGTTGGGCTATTAACCATGCCTATACACTGGTCGTGGTTATGGCATCATGCGCCACTTAACAGCGTAATAGTTATTGTTGCCTTGTTGTGGCTATGGCGAAGGAGCAGATAACCCATGAGTTGGCTAGATGAAGTAAAGTGGGACGATCAAGGGCTGGTACCCGCTATAGCCCAAGATCATGCCACAGGCCAAGTCTTAATGATGGCTTGGATGAACAGAGAGTCTTTACAACTGACTTTACAAGAGGGGCGTGTCATATATTGGTCACGCTCTCGTGGTAAATTATGGCGTAAAGGTGAAGAGTCGGGTAATGTACAAATTGTAAAAGAAATGCGCCTAGATTGTGATGCAGATGTTATTTTACTGTCTGTTGATCAGCATGGTGGCGTTGCTTGTCATACGGGCCGCCCCCATTGTTTTTATAAACGCATGCATGACGGTGCATGGGTGACCGACCTTGATGTGGCAATAGATCCAAAGGATATGTATTCATGAGTGATGTTTTACAAGCACTACAAGAAGTTCTTGCACAACGTAAAGGCGCTGATGCCGATACTTCTTATGTTGCCAGTCTGCATGCTAAGGGCTTGAATAAAATTCTTGAAAAAGTCGGTGAGGAAGCAACAGAGACTATTTTGGCGGCCAAAGATGCTGAAAAATCAGGGTTAACTGATGAGGTGATTGCCGAGACAGCTGACCTTTGGTTTCATTGTCTAGTTATGTTGTCACAATTAAATATAGAACATACGGCCGTACTGGCTGAGCTTGAACGGCGTTTTGATCTGTCTGGGCTAGTTGAAAAAGCCAATCGTTCGAAATAAATACAATATAACAATGATTAAATAGAATATGGTGGAGTAAGATATGGGATTAGGCGGTATTAGTTTTTGGCAACTGGCCATTATTTTAGCCATAGTTGTATTACTTTTTGGTACCAAGAAGTTGCGCAATATTGGTAGTGATTTAGGCGGTGCTGTAAAGGGCTTTAAGAAAGCCATGAATGACTCAACAGATGACGCCAAGCAAATTGATCAACAGGAAGACGCGGCTTTTACCGCTGAAGACACAGATCAACAAGCCAAGTCTGAAACTGACAAAGCTGACAAGTAAACGTTAATTTATGTTTGATGTTGGTTTTACAGAGCTAATGTTGGTTGGCGTTATTGGTCTGGTTATTTTGGGGCCAGAGCGTCTGCCGGTGGCGGCTCGAACCGTCGGTAAGTGGGTTGGTAAAATCAAGCACACCGTCAGTGGGGTGCAGCGTGAAATTCAAGAAGAGCTGCGGCTCGAAGAAATACGCAAAAAAGCGCAAGCGAACCAAGAGGCCATGCAAGGCCACATGGATGACTTGCGCTACGAAGCCGATTTAATGGAATCTTCCGCTACTATGGCAACCGAAGATAATACTGGCTCCGAAACAGACAATCACTCTATTGGTGGTGCTATGGATACAACAAGTCCAGAGTCCCCAAATACAGACCCGGAAGCATCTAAGCATTAGGGCTGAAATTAAACCTGAGCTATTTCGAGTAATTTTACATGACAGATGCTGCCGGAAATAAGCATAGCAAAGTGGACGAAATGCCTTTGATGGGCCATTTGCTAGAATTGCGTAATCGCCTGCTTAAAGCGATCATTCTGGTTATTATCTTTTTTGCCGCCATGTTCCCCTTCTCTAACGAACTTTACCTCTATCTATCAGAGCCGTTACGTAGTTTATTACCAGAAGGCTCGACTATGATTGCTACTCAGGTAGCCTCGCCCTTTTTGGCGCCCTTTAAATTGACCATGGTGTTGGCGTTGTTTGTGGGTATGCCTTTTATACTACATCAAGCTTGGTCTTTTATTGCGCCAGGGTTATATAAGAGTGAAAAGCGTTTGGCTTTACCACTATTGGTATCCAGTATTTTATTATTCTATGCCGGCATCGCTTTTGCTTATTACGTTGTGTTTCCTTTGATGTTTGGGTTTTTTACGGCAACAGGCCCTGATCAGGTCGCCGTTATGACTGATATAAGCGCCTATCTAGATTTTGTCTTAAAAATCTTTTTTGCTTTTGGTATTGTCTTTGAGATACCTATTGCCACTTTACTGCTGATATGGACTGGTGCCACAACACCTGCCAGCTTAGGGAAAAAGCGAGCTTATGTGGTAGTCAGCTGTTTTGTTATTGGTATGTTAATCACGCCTCCCGATGTGATTTCACAAACCCTTTTGGCGGTGCCCATGTGGTTATTATTTGAGGTCGGCATTATTTTTGGTCGTTTTGTGAAGCCGCGTACAGAAGATAAGAATGCTGAGGCTGATGTGGCCTAGTAAATGACCGATTAATTTAGTTAGTAAAAAGGCCAGCGTAAGCTGG
>DNNY01000191.1 GCA_003497765.1 Oceanospirillaceae bacterium | reverse complement strand
GATACCTGTGCTGCCGAATTCGCCACAGATACGGCCTATATGTACTCTAGCTACGAGGAAGAGTGCGAATCGCGCCCAAGTGGTCGTGACAAAATTATGGTATTAGGCGGTGGCCCCAACCGTATTGGACAGGGTATCGAGTTTGACTACTGCTGTGTACACGCGGCTTTGTCTATGCGTGATGCTGGTTATGAAACCATTATGGTTAACTGTAATCCAGAGACCGTATCCACCGATTATGATACTTCTGACCGTTTATATTTTGAGCCCGTGACCTTGGAAGATGTACTGGAAATTGTGCATCTAGAGCAGCCAAAAGGGGTTATTGTTCAGTACGGTGGTCAAACACCACTGAAGTTGGCTGTCGGTCTGGAAAATGCGGGTGTACCCATATTAGGTACCTCACCTGAAGCCATCGACCGAGCTGAAGACCGTGAACGTTTCCAGCAGATGTTACAGCGCTTAAATCTACTGCAACCTGAAAATGCGACTGTGCGCAGTCAAGAAGAAGCGGTTCGTGAAGCCGCCCGCATTGGCTACCCACTGGTGGTGCGTCCATCCTATGTATTGGGTGGTAGAGCCATGGAAATTGTGCATAAAGAAACGGAACTGAAGCGCTATATGACTGATGCCGTGCAGGTGTCTAATGATGCACCCGTATTGTTGGATCGTTTCTTAAGTAACGCTGTTGAAGTGGATATTGATGCCGTATGTGATGGTGAACAAGTCGTCATTGGTGCCATTATGCAGCATATAGAACAGGCGGGTATTCACTCTGGCGACTCCGCTTGTTCTTTGCCACCTTATAATCTGCCTGTCGATGTGCAGGAAGCTATGCGTGATCAGGTTAAGCGTATGGCCTTGGAATTGGGCGTGGTTGGCTTGATGAACACCCAGTTGGCTTGGCAAGATGGGCAAATCTATGTGATTGAAGTGACCCCTCGTGCTTCGCGGACTGTGCCCTTTGTGTCCAAATGCATTGGTACCTCTTTGGCCGATATCGCCGCCCGAGTAATGGCTGGTAAGACTTTGCAAGAAATTGGCTTTACCGAGGAAATTGTACCAGATTACTTTAGTGTTAAAGAATCTGTATTCCCCTTTAATAAGTTCCCTGGTGTGGATCCAATTCTAAGCCCAGAAATGAAATCTACTGGCGAAGTTATGGGAGTGGGTGACAGCTTTGGTGAAGCCTTCGAGAAAGCCCTTAAGGCAACCAATGAAGCGGTTCCCGTCATTGGCAAGTGTTTTGTTTCCGTGCGTGATGCTGATAAGACTGCTGCCGTTAGCCTAGCCAAAGCATTGTTAGAGAAAGGCTTTACCTTGTGTGCCACTGGTGGTACACAGCAAGCCTTAAAAGCCGCTGGCTTAGCTTGTGATCAAGTGAATAAGGTGACCGAAGGTCGACCCAATATCGTTGACGCCATTAAGAACGATGAAATCACCTATGTGGTGAATACCACTGAAGGCCGTCAGGCTATTAATGATTCGTCGTTGATTCGTCGTTCGGCCTTGCAACACAAGGTGCCTTATGCGACAACGATGACTGGCGCTCTGGCGGTTTTGGAAGCTATGAACTTTGGTGAAGAAAAAGAAGTGCGCCGTTTGCAGGACTTGCATAAGCGCTTAAGCAAGTAACAGCAACAAGGAGCCAATGTGATGAGTATGACTAAAGTACCTATGACAGTACGTGGTGAAAAAATGCTACGTGATGAACTAACGGAGCTAAAAACTGTTACGCGACCGCGCATCATTGCTGATATTGCTACAGCGCGTGAGCATGGTGATTTGAAAGAAAATGCTGAGTACCATGCTGCTCGCGAACAGCAAGGCTTTTGCGAAGGGCGTATTCAGGAAATTGAAGGTAAGCTATCTCATGTGCAGGTGATTGATGTTACCCAAATTGCCCATACGGGCAAGGTTATTTTTGGTACTACAGTTACTATAGTCAACTTGGATACCGACGAAGAAAAAACTTATCGTATTGTGGGTGAGGATGAGGCCGATATTAAAGCGGGCATGATCTCTGTCAGTTCGCCCATTGCTCGTGCTTTAATTGGCAAGCTAGAGGGTGATGAAGTGCCAGTGCAGACCCCAGGTGGAGTTGTAGACTACGAGATTACTGAAGTACAGCACCTAGCATAGCTAGTATTGTGGTTAACAAAAAAGGGCTAGATAAATGTATCTAGCCCTTTTTTAATCATAGCGGGTAATCAAAAGATTTAACTTAGCGGGTCAAGTTGGACTTTTTAGGGTCAGCTTGGGGATTATGACGATAGATTAAAGCAATATTGCCAATACTTTGCACGAGAGTGGCCTGACTTAGCTTGACCAGCTCTTCGATCAGCGCCTTCTTAACCTCGCGATCACCAACGGCAAATTTGACTTTAATCAGTTCGTGATCAGTTAAAGCGCGTTGTAATTCTTCCATAACACCACTGGAAAGCCCATTACCAGCTACAGTGACAAGTGGATGCAGACTATGACCTAGGCTGCGAAGGTGTTTCTTTTGGGATTGGCTAAGATTCATAATGATCCAAATTATTACCTGCCGATAGCATCATCGGTTGGTCTGACTGTGATAGACTGGCGTCTATTATACCTGAAATATAAAGTGCCGGTGGTGATTAGGCAGAAAATCCTGATGATTGTCGGTTATTGTTTTTGGGCAGATATTTTTATAGAGATTGATTAAGTGGCAAGATCTAAATCTTCGGGGCGTTGGTTAAAAGAACATTTTGATGACCCCTATGTAAAACAATCACAGCAAGATGGTTATCGTTCCAGAGCCAGTTATAAACTGTTGGAAATGAGTAAGAAAGATAAACTTATTCGGCCGGGTATGACCGTGGTTGATTTGGGTGCGGCCCCCGGTGGCTGGACCCAAGTGGCGATGCAGCTAGTAGGCGACAGTGGCACAGTGATCGCTTCCGATATATTGGCCATGGATCCTATTGCTGGGGTAACCTTTATTGAAGGTGATTTTACCGAGCAGTCTGTGTATGACAAGATCATTATGGCCTTAAATGGTTGTAAGGCAGACCTTGTAATTTCAGATATG
>DNNY01000112.1 GCA_003497765.1 Oceanospirillaceae bacterium | reverse complement strand
AGTCCTTCACATTGGCCACACCAAAAGCATGTTTAAAGTGAGCAAACGTGGGGGCATCGTTAGGACTATCGCCAACAAAAATGGCCTTATCCATCAGCTCATCTAACTCAACCTGCAGAACGTCGCGACAGAAACGTTGCGTCATGGTTAATTTATCGTGCTCACCAAACCAACCATTAACATGAATAGATGAGATTTTTGCCACCGCACCCGCGGCTTCAAAAATAGCCTTAATACGCAATACATCTTGGTCTGCCAAGGGTGGCACATCTTCACAAAAATCGATAGCTAGGTCCGTATCCCGATAGTTTTGATCAGCCGACACCGCAGCGCCAGGCACTTCAGCTAAAATCTGATCACGCACACGTGCCAACTTTATGCGATTTTGCTCACGTTCCTGATCTGATGCCGCAAATACCCTCAGCATGGAGCGGGCTTGGTATTGATAAGCATAATAAAAGGCACCATTTTCACCTACTACCCCAGCCACAGGCCAAAAGCGAGCAATCAGATCACACCAACCAGCTGGACGACCCGTTACAGGTATCACCTGAATACCGGCTTCACTTAATTGCTCAATTGCCGAATAACTTGCAGCACTTAAGCGCCCTTCTGTAGTGATGGTGTCATCAATATCAGCAAAAACATAGTTAATTGATCGCGCCACTTCCAGTGGCAGTTGGGACAGTGCTTGCATAGTTCTCTCAGTTCAATCTTGCACATCACTTGGCCAGACCTATGGGTGTTCTGGCTTTTTGTTTAGGTGGCCTTATGCAACAATGAGGCAGCTAAATCGGCAAAGCCAAAGCCACCTGGTCTATTGGTTATATAGGTTGGCGGTTTTTCAATTTCATCCAAAAACGGCTCTACATTAGCAACGCCAATAGTGATTGGAAAACTGGCGAACATACTATCATCATTAGGTGAGTCACCACAAAAAAGTGTGTTCTCATAGGCAACATTATGATGTGATAACCAGTCCAGAGAAGTAGAAGCCTTGGTATATTGCCCTAGCCACACATTGATATGTATTGGCCCCACCTTGGCATTAGCGCCGGCCGCGCGACAAAATTCAGCGATACGCTGCGCTGCAGACCATTCCATCTGAAAGTCTTGACCGATATCAAAAGCCATATCAGTAAGACGGAAAGACTGATCAGTAGTCAGTTGTGCGGTGGGGAATTGTTGCAGCACATTTTGCTGAAGCTGATGCAATTGGTGTTTATTTGCTTCTCTCTCCGCTCTAGGCGAAGCAAAGGTATAAGTCAACTTGCCGGTTTGATGCCGATCAATATAAAAAGCACCATTTTCACCAATAATGGAATCTATAGGCCAGGTTCTTAACATACACTCACACCAACCAGCACAAGCGCCCGTCACTGGCACCACCCTAATGCCAGCCTGCTGCAAAGCAAATAATGCCTGAAAGGTCTCCACAGGCAACCTACCCTGCCAAGTTAAGGTTTCATCAACATCAGTAAACACCAATGTAGCTTGATGTGGGAAGGGGCGTGGCAGGCTAAGTGACTTCATATTGCCATCTCCAGCATTAGAGGCTGATGATCCGACAATGCTGTTGCGGTATCGACACGATAATCAATACCACAATCGGCGAGTTCCTGACTTAACCAAAAGAAATCACGTGTATGAGGGCCTTCTGGCCATTGTGCCGTATCATAAATTCCGCAGGTATTAGGCCTTGGCGCATGTGTGCTTGTCAGGTTCCATGCATCAATCCATCGATGCGCCAACATATAAGGGTATTGGTCAAAGTCAGTGCCAAAATTACAATCGCCACAGGCTATTCTAGCAACCGGTAAATAACCTGCTGCATAGGCACCAATACCCTCCTGTTTGGGCTGTGCAAGCTGGCCTCTGCGATCGGCATCCAACTGACAAATATAAGCCACCTGACTCTGGCGTTCGCCGTTATCATGAAATGCTAGGTGCATATTTAATACACTTAGTGGCCCTATTGTAGAATTCACCACAGTTTCCACAGCGATACGTTGCATTTGCATCTGCCCTGGAGCCGCTGGCATGGGTAATAAGTGTATCTTGTAATCCAAGAGCTCAGCACTGACCAAAGTTAAATTACCAAACTCCATACGCTGACTAGGTTGACCAAATGCTACTGGCCAACTAAAGCCTGCACCCCACACGGCTTGATAATCAGGAAAGGCAGCCTGAATAGTCTCTACTTGATCAAATTCATCTGCTTCACAATAGGCATCCATATTGCGAGCAATTTCTTGAAGACAAATAAGGTCGAACTTACCCATAGATTGAATATGACGCAGGGTATTCTGCAACCTTGCTGAACCATTAGCAGCTCTGCCATACTGTATATTCCAGGATAAAATGCGCATTTATTTAATACCAGCCTGCATAAAGGATTGAATAAAGCGGCGTTGGAAAATCAAGAACAAGATTAACAAAGGTCCTATAGCAATCAAGGTGCCTGCTGATATAACAGACCAATCAACACCCGATTCTGGGGCGCCAAAGATAGCCATTCCTACGGTTAACGGCCGACTGGCTTCGGTATTAGTCACTACCAAAGGCCATAAAAAGTTATTCCAGTGGTAACTAACGGATACCAAGCTATAAGCTAAATAGGTTGGGAAAGCTAAAGGCACAAATACTTTCCAAATAATAGCTAACCCTGATAAACCTTCAACACGAGCAGCATCTTCTAACTCTTGGGGTATGGTTTTAAATGTCTGACGTAGCAAGAAAATACCGAAGGCACTGGCTAAATAGGGCAAGCCCACGCCAATATGGGTATCGACTAGGGAAAACCCAGCTAAGGTTCTGTAGTTTTCTACAATCAGCACTTCAGGCATCACCATCAGTTGCATCATGATTAAGGCAAAAGCAATATTACGCCCCCGAAACTTTTCTCGTGCTAAAGCATAACCAGCCAAGGTGCAAACAAATAATTGGCTAGCTAATATTAAGGTTGTAATAATAACGGTATTGAGCATATAGCTCATAAAAGGTGCCTGCTCCCACGCGGCATAGAAATTATCTAATGTCAGAGGAGCAAACAATTCGAACTTAGTCGCATATTCAGCCGGATGAAACGCTGCCCAAAAGGCATATAGCAAAGGCATTATCCATAAAACACCGAGTAGATATGCGGAGATTTTTGAAAATATTTGAAACTTGTAACCCATAATAATCTACCGATAGTGAATCTTGCGATCAAAGAAGAAAATCTGTACAAAAGCGATAATAGCCAAGATAACCAACATCACCACGGTCAGAGTGGCTGCATAATAGCTATCCAAGAAGCTAAATGCTGTCTCATAGATATAGTAAAGCAATAGATTACTGGCATTATTCGGGCCACCTTTGGTTAAAATAAACAGGTGGTCTACCAACTTAAAAGCGTTAAGTAAGGCATTAATCAAAACAAATAATGTCGTTGGCATCAGCAGCGGAAAGGTAATCTTGCGGAATGTGCGCCAGGCTGAAGCCCCTTCCACCTTAGCAGCCTCATATAACTCCACACTGAGGAGCTGCAAGGCAGCAAGATAAAAGATCATAAAGAACCCAGCTTCTTTCCAAACCGTCATCACAATTAAGCTAGATAAGGCTAAATCTGGGTCACCGAGCCAGTTTGGCCCATCAATACCAACCAGCTGTAACAGTTGATCAAACAAACCGATATTAGGGCTATAGAAGAACAACCAAATATTCGCCACCGTGATCATAGGCAGTATCGTTGGGGTAAAGTAGGCTAAACGTAATAGACCGGTAAAACGGATTTTACTATTTACCCATAGCGCCATAATAATCGCCAAAGCAATAGATGTAGGTACAGTGCCAACGGCATACCAAAAGTTGTTTTCCATCACTTTCCAGAAAACCGGGTCATCAAGCATCATGGCATAATTTTCCATACCCACAAATTGGCTTGGCGCCATATCTGATCTAGCCCAAGTTACACTCCGGTAAATCGACTTAATGGTTGGCCAGTGGGTAAAAGCTATCAGCAGTGATAATGCCGGCAACAGCAAAAGCCAGGCCTTATAATTAACCTTTTTGATCATTGTCTTGCTCAATATTAAACTGGGTAGAATAAAATTGGGGGGCGAAACCAGCCCCCCAAATACGCTTACTTATAGCGTCGTAGAGCTCGTTCAGCCTGAGCCTGGGCATCGCCAAGAGCTTCAGCTGCACTTGCCTGACCAGTGAGTGCTGACTGGATAGCATCATCCAGATACTTACGCACTTTACCAGCTTCATGGGTAGACAGTTCTGCTGTCGCATGCATTAATTGATCACGAGCAACCAAGGCTGGCGGGAACGCTTTACCATAGTCGCGCAACGTATCAGTTTCGTATGCGTCAGGGCTAACACCCATATAACCAGTTGCCTTAGACCAATTAGCTGCTTGCTGTGGCGAAGTCATAAACTTAACTAGCTTCAGGGCCGCTTGCTTTTCTTCATCAGATGA
>DNNY01000071.1:9064-9558 GCA_003497765.1 Oceanospirillaceae bacterium | reverse complement strand
TCAATATCATGCTTTGATGATGGTGAGGCTGTACCCTTAATTAAACCAATTAGGGGTTCAGAAGCATCAGCACCAAATACCTGCTTACCATTCCAAACGGCCTTCCAGCGAGGGGTATCTACTTCACCACCCAAACCAGGAGTTTCCGCATGGGAGTAGAAACCTAAGCCTGCGACAGTATTTAGGTCAGCTTCCAAAGCAATAAAGCCATACAAAGTCGACCATAAACCATAACCATGGACCGGCAATACAACCTTTTCTAGGCCATTATCGCCTTCTACTAGATAAACTGTACGAACCTTCGCTTGGCGGCGAATAGAGGCGATATCTTGGTCACCAGTCAAGGCAACACTTAGGGCCGGATCTTTGGCGGCTTTGACATCGTCATAGACATTGGTGTCAAAAGCATCAGTAAATTGACCCGTCGCCATATCAACTAGCTTAGGTGTAACTTGGGCAAAAGCCGCATCTAAGTCACCATCAACTACAGCAAT
>DNNY01000071.1:8543-8719 GCA_003497765.1 Oceanospirillaceae bacterium | reverse complement strand
GATGAAACCACCACAGAACAGACGACGCAAAGAGCCAGCGCCACCATCACGGTACGTGAAATAGAGTCTTTACTAGCCATTGCGTGCTACCCTCCGCTTGATATTGGCTTCGGTAACAAAGTAATCAATTAGTGGCGCAAACAAGTTAGCAAATAGAATCGCCAACATCATACCTT
>DNNY01000071.1:0-8312 GCA_003497765.1 Oceanospirillaceae bacterium | reverse complement strand
AGAATCGCCAACATCATACCTTCGGGGAAGGCCGGATTAACCACACGAATCAACACCACCATTACACCAATAAGGGCACCAAAGTACCACTTGCCAGTATTGGTCATAGATGAAGAGACGGGATCAGTTGCCATAAAGATCATACCAAAGGCAAAACCACCCAATACTAGATGCCAATAGAAAGGCATAGTAAACATGGGGTTGGTATCGGAACCAATAGCATTCAGTAATGAGCTGGTCAACACCATACCAATAAATACGCCGGCAACAATACGCCAAGCAGCAATACGGGTATAAAGTAGAATAGCACCACCGATAAATATCGCTAGGGTCGAAACTTCACCCACACTACCTTGAATAGTGCCTAGGAAAGCATCAAACCAAGTAATGCCCGCTTGGGTAATGGCTTCAACACCACCCATGCTAGCCATACCTAGGGCAGAGGCACCAGTGTAACCATCAACCGCCGTCCATACCGCATCACCTGACATTTGTGCAGGGTAAGCAAAGAACAAGAAGGCACGGCCGGTTAAGGCAGGGTTTAGGAAGTTCATTCCTGTACCACCAAATACTTCTTTACCAACAACCACACCAAAGGTAATACCCAAGGCTGCTTGCCATAAAGGAATGCTTGGCGGCAGAATCAAGGCAAAGAGGATAGAGGTAACGAAAAAGCCTTCGTTTACTTCGTGACCACGCACAGCCGCAAATAAGACTTCCCAAAAACCACCGACCACAAATACCACTATATAAACAGGTAGCCAATGCACAGCACCGTATAGGATATTACTCCAGATGCTACTCGCATCATATCCAGCTAAAGCACCCACAATGCTGCCGCGCCAGCCTTCAATCTCAGTCATACCCATGGTAGCTAAGGCTGAATTGGCTTGTAAGCCAACATTATACATACCAAAGAAAATAGCTGGGAAAGTACACAACCAAACGGTAATCATCATGCGCTTTAGGTCAATACCATCACGCACGTGAGCGTTGGTCTTGGTAACATAACCAGGCGTATAAAAAATAGTATCAGCGGCCTCATAAAGGGCATAGAACTTTTCGTACTTACCACCCTTGTGAAAATGGGGCTCTATGGAGTCAAGCATATTACGTAAATTCACTTTTAACACTCCTTCTCAATGCGAGTTAAAACATCACGCAAAACGGGACCATACTCATATTTACCAGAACAAGCATAAGTGCACAGAGCCAGGTCTGCTTCTTCTAATTCCAAACAACCTAAATCTTGTGCTGCCACTATGTCACCCACAACCAACGCACGTAACAATTGTGTAGGCAAAATATCTAAAGGCATCACAGTTTCAAACAGACCTACAGGCACCATAGCTCGTGCCGAACCATTAGTAGACGTGGTGTAGTTCATTTTCTTACTGCGATTTAGGGAAGAGGTGTAAATATTCAGCAATGAATGCTTGTTAGTACCTGGGGATAACCAGCCAAAGAATTCACGCTTCTTGCCTTCTTCTAAGACGCTAATCTGGGTGTGATAACGTCCCAAAAAGGCTTCAGCACCATGGGCAGTTCTCCCACCTAACACTGAACCCGAGATGATGCGGTTTGCATGTTCACCGGTTTGAAGCTCACCAGCAACCAGTTGCTCAGTAGACGCACCTAAACGAGTACGTAGGAGACGAGGATTAGTAACCATTGGGCCACCAATAGCAATGATACGTTCAACTGCTAGTTGACCTGTAACAAAGGTTTTACCGATGGCAATAACATCTTGATACCCAATAGTCCAAACTGTTTTATTGGCACTGACAGGATCAAGCATATGAATATGTGTTGAAGGTAGGCCAGCAGGATGAACACCGCCAAAGCGTTCAACTTGGGTACCACTTACCTCAGGCACAGTTGTTTCTGCCGCAGCACAAACAAAAACTTTATTTGATAGATTACTTAGCACCTGTAAACCTTGAGCAAAAGCGTCTTGCTCAGCGGCAATTATCGGGGCCGGGTCGGCCGCCAAAGGATGCGTATCAATAGCGGTAACAAAAATCGAACTTGGGGCAGTACCAGGGGTGGGAACTTTGCTAAACGGACGTGTTTGCAAAGCTGACCATAAGCCAGAAAGTAATAATGTTTCCTGTACTTTATCAGCACCTAAATCAGCCAACTGGTCTACACTATAACTAGGCAGTTCAATCGCGTCATCACCTTCTACATCAATTACTACTGACTGCAACACTCGTTGCGCGCCACGATTAATAGCGCTGACAGTACCTGCAGCGGGTGCAGTGTAATTTACTCCAGGGGTTTTCTTGTCAGAAAACAACACCTGACCGAGCTTCACTCGATCGCCTACCTTAACCGCCATGGTTGGTTTCATACCGACATAGTCGGCCCCAAGCACAGCAACCTGACTAACTAGATTACTTTCATCAATAGTCTGTACAGGCGCACCGGTTATAGGCAGATCCAGACCGCGTTTGATCTTGATCATAAGTCATACCCAAATACTAAGTTATCGTTTGGCTAATGGTTCTGGTGTTGGCGTTGTAATTAATACAAAGTTGGCTTAATTGACCGACTTTGCCCAGAAACACAAACCCATAAAAAGAGGCGCGTATATTATAAAGATTTAAGGCAAAATTTGCTAGCCAAATTGACGCGAAAAGATCACCTAAACATCTAAACTTTGCTAAACCGCTTATACACTAGCTTGCATCGCTTTTTATACAAAAAAGAAAGTCACTTTGTAAGTAAAGTGAAAGAGTCATTAGTCAGAAATCTTACCCTTGAAGAATACAGTTAAGAAATGATAATAGGGGCTAATTTATTTAAATTGTGCCAAATATTTTATCCCCGGCATCACCTAAACCAGGCAATATATAACCCTTATCATTCAAGCGTTCATCAATCCCAGCAACCCAACAATCTACATCAGGATGAGCTTCAGTAAGCTTGGCAACACCCTCCGGCGAGGCAACTAAAAACAAGCCTTTGATATCTGTACAACCTTTGCCTTTGAGCAGTTCAATGGTGGCCAATAAGGTACCACCCGTCGCCAACATAGGATCAATAATAATAGCTGTCCGCTGATCGACATAATCAATGACTTTGTCAAAATAGGCAACTGGCTCAAGGGTTGACTCATCACGATATAAGCCAACCACACTCACAGTTGCCGTTGGCAACACTTGCAGGCAACCATCTAACATGCCTATGCCTGCTCTTAAAATAGGCACAATGGTTGGATCCGCTTGTTGCAGGCGACTTACGGCAATTGGCTCACCTTGCCAACCATCCACAAAAACATCCTCCATAGGCATATCAGCACAAGCTTGTGTTAACAAAATACCCGCCAATTCATTGGTTAGTCGACGAAATTCATAAACTGGCAAACCGGCTTGACGCAGCAAGCCTAACTTATGTTTCACCAAAGCATGTTGCACTTCAATAACTGCCATTTTTAATACTCCAAAATACCAAAATCGTATACACAATTACCACTTTGCAATTGTGCCACAGTTCGCCCTTCCCTATCTATGCTGTCCACAGCTAAGGCCATATCATAATACGCCTGCCTGGACAGGGTCGCCCATAGTTGTTGACGAACTAATACATGCGGTATTTCATCAGGGACTGTCAAATCTACTTGTAACTGATTTGGCTGGGTAAGCTTGATTTGATCACCAACATTAGTCGTCAGTTGCCACACCTTATCGTCCAACTGGATAGCATGCACGATAACAAAGGGTAATTTTTCTACCTGAATATTGAGTTGTTCAACAGGGGTAATTAAACAATAATGGCCATCACGATAACTAAGCAAACGACTAAATAATTGCACCATTTTATGACGCTTAATAAGTCCCCCTTGATGCCACCAACTGCCATCAGCGCGAATAATAATATCAATACTACCCTGCTGCTGAGGCCACCAGGTATCAATTGCATAATCTGGCAATTGTTCAGCTGTCTCTACCAAACTCTGTAAATCAATCAAGTGTCATCCTTGGATGATTTATTATCATTGGTTTGATCATGATGGTGACCCGTTTGACCATGATTACCCATACGCATACCAATTTGTAAAAGAAACTCGAAAAAAGACTCTTTGTCCTCAATATAATTTTGGAAATAGTCTGATTGATGAAGAGCTAATGCACCATGCACCAAAGCCCAAGAAGCCGATAAGTGAAAATAAGCTGGGACTTGCTCTAATTTACCTGAGGCTATGCGCTGGTCAACTAGGTTAGCTAGAATTTCCATATTGGCTGAGCGCACTTCATGAATATTTTTAATGGCTTGTTGGTATTGGCTATCTTTAGCCAACTTATCCTCTAGACGACCAAATAAGATTGCTTGCTCCGGATCTCCCATACGAAATCCAAAGTAACTGCGCCACAGAGATTCTGGATCACTAAAATCTTCTGTTTCTAGTAAGGCCTTTAAATCAAGCTCATAATTTTCTAACAATCTAATATAAATATCAGACTTAGAATTAAAGTGCTTATAGATTGTACCCTTACCAATACCGACGCTATCAGCTATCACCTCAACAGTGATTTTATCCTCACCATGAGTCTTGAATAATAGCAAGGAGGATTCGAGAATCTCTTCTTCACGACGTTTAAATTCCCTGACCTTGCGACTTTCTTTTTCGCGGGGAAAATAGTCAGGGATCTTTGGTTTGGCAGCTATACCCCAGTTCATAATTATTATATCCACTTTGTGACTAGTGGTTATAAATTATTCACAAAAAAACCAAACACACAAGAAAATTATTTTTCTGACTGTTTTAAATTAAATAGTCGATGAAAATTTTCACTGGTCACCTTTGCCACATGCTCAAGGGTAACGCCTTTTAAATCAGCGATTAGTTGCGCCACATGGGGCACAAATAATGGTTCATTTTGTTTTCCACGATGAGGCACCGGCGCCAAATACGGAGCATCTGTCTCAATTAATATGCGATCCAGAGGAAGGTGTTTAATGACCTCTCGCAGAGACTCAGCGTTACGAAAAGTAGCTATACCTGATATAGAAATATAAAAACCTAAATCCAAACATTTATTCGCCATATCTTGATCTTCGGTAAAACAATGAATGACACCACCCACCTCAAGATTGGCATTAGTGCGCAGCAAATCGACTGTATCCTGACGCGCACTGCGACTATGAACAATAAGCGGTTTTTGTACCTGATCAGCAATCTGCATATGGTGCAGAAAAGAGTCTAATTGGGCCACTTTGGTTGCAGGCTTATAATGATAATCGAGTCCTGTTTCACCTACAGCAATGACTTTTTCCATAGCTGCTTGCTGAGCCAATAACGTAAAATCAGATCCATCCTTAACACCTAAAGGATGAATGCCTGCTGATACATGAATAAAGTCATAAGCAGATACCTGCTTAAGCATCTGCGGAAATTGTTCGGTATCCACACCAATACAAAGCATTTCGGTAATGCCAGCCTTAAAGGTAGTATCAATAAGTTCATCCAGCCCGTTCGTATAATGACTGACATCTAATTTATCTAAGTGACAATGGGAATCGATAAACATATTACATTTTCTAAATGAGTTGGTACCAGCCGTATAAAAGCTTTTCTAACATTAGCTGCTGGTTAATATTTCGACGCTGATAAAGGCTATCTAATGCCTGTAAAGTATCATCATAAAGGCTAAAAACGGCTTTTATTTCTGCTTTGCGGGCAATGGCCTGCAGCAGTTTAACCACATCTTGGTTAATCACCTGCTGGCTATCCTGAGTCTGCTGTAATTTAATTAAATCTTGCTGCCATTGTAACCACCAATCCAGGCGTCGTGGCAGCGGATCTTTTGCCCAACTTTCGGCGACTTCCGAAACACTGATTTGATTACGCAAAATAGCTGTCAAATCAACCAAGGTTTGATGCCTTTGCGCTGGCGCATCATGGCGCAAATAATCCGCCGCCAGCAAGGGAGCACCATGGGCCATTTGTTGCACTTGTATTAATTGCTCAGCCTTAGCTTCGGGTACTTGTTGAGCCAACCATGGCTGTACTTGTTCCGCTGCTGGCGCCAACACAGTATGCACCTGACAGCGGCTCCGAATGGTCGGCAGCAAAGGCTTAGGCCAGTGATGCAGAAGAATAAAGAAGGTATTTTGACCTGGTTCTTCAAGGTTTTTTAACAAAGCATTGGCAGCATTTGCATTTAGCTCATTTGCCGGTTCGATTAACACCACTTTTGCCCCACCCTGTTGTGATGTAGCTGCCAACCATGGCTGAATTTGCCTCACCATATCAACCAATATAGCTTTACCTTCTGCTTCAGGTTGCAAATATTTTAGGTCCGGATGGCTGCCAGACTGACGTAGTAAACAACTTTTACATTGACCACATGCCAGTTGCTGAGGCATAACAGGTGCATGGCATAATAAACTTGCTGCCAAAGTATCGGCTAATTGTCTTTTCCCAAGACCAAGCATACCACTGATTACCAAACCATGGGGCAACCTGTCATCAGTTAGCATTTGCTGCACTTGAGACCAACTAGATTCAAGCCAAAATGGTAGCTCCATATTCCCAATCATATTAGCCATCATCAGCCTTTAAGGTTAGTAAAGCTTGCCGTATCTGAGTTTGAACGGCGGCAATATCTTGGCCAGCATCAATTATCTGGAAACGTTTAGGCTCAGCTTTAGCTCGAGTAAGATAGCCTTGTCGAACAGCCTCAAAAAAGGCCATATTTTCTGATTCAATACGATCCAAACTATTACGCTGACGGGCTCTTTGCATACCAATTTCAATATCCACATCTAGTAACAGCGTCATATCAGGATTGGTTTCACCGTGTACCCATTGCGCCAGACTATCAATAAATGCCAAAGGTAAATTGCGACCATAACCTTGATAGGCATAACTAGCGTCTGTAAAGCGATCACACAGCACCCATTTACCTGCCGCCAAAGCGGGCTGTATTACTTCGGTAATATGCTGTCTGCGGGCGGCAAACATCATTAACAGTTCAGTAAACGGATCAACTCTTTCAGCATGATGGTTAAGCAACAAGGAGCGTAGGTCTTCGGCCAGTTTTGTGCCACCGGGCTCACGGGTAGAAATAAGTTCAACACCACTAGCCTGCAAATATTCTTCAATATAGGCCACGCTGGTGGATTTACCTACCCCTTCTCCACCTTCAATAGAAATAAAACGTCCTGCACTCACAAACTGTTTCCTACATAGATAATCTAAGGCAATATTATACGTAAAATAATTATTTCTTCAGTTGATATTTACGGACGTAGGCCTGATGTTGTGCCAAAGTGGCTGAAAAGGCATGACTACCATCACCCCGAGAAACAAAATAGAGAGCATCCCCGTCCGCTGGATGTAATGCTGCGTAGATAGCATCCCGTCCAGGTAACGCAATCGGCGTGGGCGGCAATCCATAAATAACATAGGTATTGTAGGGTGTTTTTTCGCGCAAATGGGCGCGGGTTAAGTTACCATCAAAGGCATCGCCAATGCCATAGATAACCGTTGGGTCTGTTTGTAATCTCATGCCTTTTTGCAAACGTCTCACAAAAACCCCACTAATGGCTTCTCGTTCACTAGCCAACCCAGTCTCTTTTTCAATAATAGAAGCCATAATCAAAGCTTCATAGGGTGATTTATAGGGTAAGTTTTCTGCTCTTTGGGGCCATAACTCAGCCAGAATAGCTTCTTGTCTACGCCAAGCTTGCTGTACCACTTGGGTAGGCGTTTGCTTACGGGTAAACACATAGGTTGAAGGAAATAACAGCCCCTCTGGGCTCGTAAAACCTGACTCTGCACCCCATTCGGCAAACACGGGCTCGGGCTTACCCTGCATAGCTGAATGCTGCATTAGAATTTGATTGAATTGGGCATAGGTCTGCCCCTCTGGCACGGTAATACTATAGCTAAGCACATCACCTGTTACTAACTTGGTCAATATACTCGCTGCAGTTACATCACCGACAAAAGCATACTCACCAGCTTTTATCCGTTGATCATAACCATTAAAGCGGCTGTAATAACGCAAGGCTAAGGCATTTTTGGTCAGCCCCATAGCTTGCAGCTGGTTGGCAATGCTCCCCATATTACTGCCGGGAGCAATTGTAAGATGTTGCACTTCTGTTACGGTAACCGGTTCAAATAGCCAAGCCTGTACCTGCCGCCATAGGCCATAAGAAAGACTACCCACAACCAGTAAAGTTAGTATAAAACCCCAAATCACTGGCCTTTTAAACATCACCAAGTCTCGGAATGCTTAGCAATGTGTTCGACTAGCTTAGACTGCAGTTGACGAGTCATATTAGTCACCTTAAAAGCCTGC
>DNNY01000171.1 GCA_003497765.1 Oceanospirillaceae bacterium | reverse complement strand
GGGTGCCGTATATAAAACATAGATCACCACTTGAGAAAAACTAGCGCCTTTATCAACCGCATCGGCTTCCTCACTGATAGCTAATAGTAAGTCCAAGCCTAAGATAATACCTAACACCAGCAAACAAGCAGGTAAGATATGGAGGGCTATATAACGATTAATTAACCCCACGCGCGCCTCCTAAATAGACGACTAATTTGCCATTGCTTGGCAAATACGAGCCACAACCCAAGTAGTAAAAAGGCGGCATGCAAAGCCAATAAGTTTAACTCTGCCCCATTGATACCAAGCTCAATCTGGTCGCGGAAGCGCATAAGCAATGCCAGATAACCTAGAAATAGAACTAAGGCTGGAAGTAGTCGAGCAAAACGCCCCTGACGAGGATTAACCTGACTTAGAGCAATAGCTGTCAAACTAATAATTAAGGTCATTAACGGTAAAGACAAGCGCCAATATAGCTGTGCTCTATAGGTCGCTTTTGGTGAACCTAATAACTCTGATGTGGGGATGGTAAAACTATGGGTAATATCGACCTGCACCTGTTTATCCAAAAGCTGCATAGCCATTTGTTTAAACGTGGTCAGGGAGACATCTTGTTGCTCATCTGCCACTTGCATACGGGAGCCATTTTGCAATAGCAGGTATTTAGCTTGATATTGGTCATCATAATATTGCGTCGCGGATTCAGCTTTAATAATAATAGGCACTTGGCCATTACGATTGGTATAGATAAAGACATTATGCAAGGTGCTTTTATCGTCGCTTATACCTTCCGCATAAACGGCTTGGCGACTGCCATTACCTTGAAATTTACCCGCCACAATACTGTCGAACTCACTAGTGTGACTTTGTATGTACAAAACTTCTTCAACAGTGCGAGAGGTATGGGGGGCAATAACTGTAGTTAACAGCATTACGACACAGGATAAAATAGCCACCGGCAGTGCAACTATACGGACTAATTGCGCTTGACTAATACCATTAGCAAACAAGACAACCAATTCATTGTCGACACTTAAGCGCCCCAAGGCAAGCAACACCCCGATAAAGGTCCCCATAGGCAGCAGGTTACTTAAATAGGCGGGTAGCAAATTAACAATAATGACTAACACCGCTTGGGCATCTAATTCACCACCTACAGCCATACTCAGAAAGTAGGAGAAGCGACTACTGCCCACTACTAGCAGCAACACTAATGACACCAGCACACTCATGATGACAATTTCTTTGCTTATATAGCGAGTTAACAGACTCAAGCGGCACTCTCTTTTTGGTTATAGGACTGTCGACCTAAAGGTGGATCAAGTTTAACAGAATTTGTGTTTTTATTAGACCCCCAATCATGGTTACTAAAGGTATTCAGATAATTGCTTACTACCCCTAATGACCCACGGGCAAATTTACTTTAGAATCGCAATGCAAAGCCATGGCAAAACAGACCAGCCAAAGACACCAAAAGTTCAACTGAATATTAGATTTTCGTAATAGTGTCAGTGGTAACTGTGATGATTTATCGCTGCAGATGATTACCCTTTTCAAACCGGAGTTAATAGTGAAGTTTTCTTATAGCCAAACCGTCGCTGATTTTGACGCTGCTAATAGCGTTATTCTACCTTTAAATGCTGACCTAACATTAACTGAGTCCCTGCAACAGGCTGACAAGCTTTTAGCTGGCGCTATTAGTGCTGCCATAAGCAGTGAAGATTTAAATGGTAAAGTAAAGAATCAACACCTATTTTTAAATACGGGTGCAGGCCCACAACGTATTTTAGTAGTGGGCACTGGCGCTAGTGATAAACTTAATGCCAAACAATATCGAGAATTACAAGTAAGTGCTTGGGGTGCCATTAAAGCTAACGCGGGCGCCAAGGTTGTTAACGAACTTTGTTTGGCCCAATCAGATCAACTAAGTCCTCAGGATCAGGTACGTCTAACCCTAGAAACCCTGACCAAAAGCGAATATCGTTTTGAACAGTTTAAAACCAAGAAGGAAGACTCTGACGGGGCAGAATGTGATATGCAAATTATTGCTCCAGACAGTGCCGCACAATTTGCCCAATCCCTAGCTACTGCACAAGCCATGGATATTTGCCGTGATCTTGGCAACCTTCCTGGCAATATTTGTACCCCTACTTACCTCGCGGAACAAGCGATCACTATGGCGGGGAAAGCCGATAAAGTCAGTGTCGAAATTTTAGATGAAGACGAAATGGCCATATTGGGTATGCACTGTTTGTTATCTGTTGGTAACGGCAGTGTCGAACCATCAAAACTTATTGTACTTAATTATCAGGGTACCGATAAGGATAGTGCGCCCCATGTTCTGGTAGGCAAAGGGATTACCTTTGATACAGGCGGCATTAGCCTTAAGCCCGGTGCCGCTATGGATGAAATGAAATACGATATGTGCGGGGCCGCCAGTGTGCTAGCCACCATGCAAGCAGTTATTGATATGGATCTGGATCTAAATGTAGTTGCTATTGTCGCGAGTGCGGAAAATATGCCCGCAGGCAACGCTACCAAGCCAGGCGATATTGTGACCACCATGTCGGGGCAGACAGTGGAGATTCTGAACACCGATGCCGAAGGCCGACTGGTACTTTGTGATGCCTTAACCTATGCCGAACGTTTTAAGCCCGCCAGCGTGGTTGATGTGGCTACTTTAACAGGCGCCTGTATTATTGCTCTGGGCCACCATACAACTGCGGTACTAAGTAATGATGATAGCTTTGCGCAAGATCTGGTTAAGGCCGGTCAAGAAGCCTTTGATGCGACTTGGCAATTGCCCATAGGCGAAGAATACCAAGAGCAGTTGCAAAGTAACTTTGCCGATTTAGCTAATATTGGTGGCCGTCCTGCAGGCACTATTACTGCTGCCTGTTTTCTAGCCCGTTTTGCCGAAAGCTTTAAGTGGGCCCATTTAGATATCGCTGGCACAGCTTGGACTTCGGGCAAAGCCAAGGGGGCAACGGGTCGTTGCGTACCCTTATTGGTTCAGCATCTAGTTAATCAACTATAGAGCTTGCACAAGCAATGGCTAGAGCGGACTTTTATCAACTAAAACAAAGCCATGGTAACGATCGTTATCGGCTGTTACAGCAATTGCTAAGTAAGTCGGTGGGCGCAGGTCATCAGGTACATATTCATTGCCGTGATGCTGCCGAGGCTGCGCATTTAGATGATTATATTTGGGCCTTTAAACCAGAATCTTTTCTACCCCATCATCAGTTAGGACAAGAACAAAAAATACAGTCGCCTATTACTTTGGGGTATCAAGATCTTTGGCCTGAAGAAGCGGATATTTGTATTAACTTTAGCCCAGACCCCGTGAGTGGCATTGCCCGTATTATTGAAATTGTGGTGCAAGAGCCAGATATTCTGCAGCAAACGCGGGAGCATTATCGTCACTACCAGCAGCAAGGTCATACGCTGCATGTGCATAAAATTTAACTGTTGCTACACTATAAAGAAAACAAAAAAGGACGCCTCAAGCGTCCTTTTTTATGGCTGCATAAAGCTAACTTAAATCGCTTCGATCCTAGCCACTTGCTGTTGCAAGGTGGCTGCCGCAGCTTCTGCTTCGGCTAACTTCGCACGCTCTTTATCAACCACTTCAGCAGGGGCATTATCAACAAATTTAGCATTGCTTAACTTGCCATGAAAACGCTTAATTTCACCGTTTAGCTTTGCCAGCTCTTTCGTTAAGCGTGCTAATTCCGCATCTTTATCAATCAGGCCAGCCATAGGCACCAGCACTTCCATTTGACCGACTAGGGCGGTAGCCGATAGTGGCGCTTCTTCCCCAGCTGGTAACCAAGTCACACTCTCTAGCTTGGCCAGCTTAATCAAAAACGAGCGATTGGCTTCTAGCTTTGTCTGATCAGACTCTTGGCCTTTACTAAATAGCAAAGGAATGGGCTTGGCTGGGGAAATATTCATCTCACCGCGAATATTCCGCACCCCTTCAATCACCTCACGCACCCAACTTAAATCAGACTCAGCCTGTTCATCGACCATATGGGCGGCAAACTCAGGGTAAGCTTCCAGCATAATACTAGGGCCCGTTTTGCCTACCAGTGGTTTCACTTTCTGCCAAATTTCTTCCGTAATATAAGGCATTAATGGATGTGCTAAACGTAAAGCTGACTCTAATACTTGTACCAAGGTCTGACGCGTGCCACGTAATTGCTCAGGGCTAGCACTCTCATCCCACAATACTGGCTTGGATAATTCTAAATACCATGCACAATACTCATTCCAGATAAAGCTATACAAGGCTTCGGCAGCATGGTCAAAGCGATAGCTATCTAATGCTGAAAGAACTTTTCGCTGGGTTCTTTGTAAGCGTGATAGAATCCATCTATCAGCCAAACTTAGCTCTACTGCATCGCCATGCTGACCACAATCCTGATCTTCACAGTTCATTAATACATAACTAGCCGCATTCCAAATCTTGTTACAGAAGTTACGGTTACCTTCAATACGGCCAAGATCAAACTTAATATCACGCCCAGTCGAGGCTAACGAGCAAAGGGTAAAGCGCAAGGCATCGGTACCATAAGCCGCCATACCCTCTGGAAAATGCTTACGCGTTTGCTTATCGATTTTCTTAGCCAGCTGAGGCTGCATCATATTGCCAGTGCGCTTGGCCAAGAGGTCTTCAAGACTAATGCCATCAATCAGATCCAGAGGGTCAAGCACATTACCCTTGGACTTCGACATCTTGTCGCCATTTTCATCACGAATTAAGCCGGTGACATAAATAGTTTTAAAAGGTACTTGGGCGGAACCATCTTCATGCTTCATAAGGTGCATGGTCATCATAATCATGCGCGCCACCCAGAAGAAGATAATATCAAAGCCCGTTACTAGCACATCAGTGGGGTGATAGCGTTTTAAAGCCTCCGTCATATCCGGCCAGCCCATGGTACCAAAGGTCCAGAGACCAGAAGAGAACCAGGTATCTAATACGTCCTCGTCCTGACGCAAGTTAATATCACCCAAGTTGTATTTGGCGCGCACATCGGCTTCACTGCGACCTACATAAAACTTGCCGGCATCGTCATACCAAGCGGGTATACGATGACCCCACCATAGTTGGCGGGAAATACACCAGTCTTGAATATCTCGCATCCAAGCAAAGTAAGTGTTTTCCCACTGCTTAGGGACAAATTCAATCCGACCATCTTCTACGGCGGCAATAGCAGGTTCAGCTAGGGGCTTAGTAGACACAAACCACTGATCAGTTAACAGAGGCTCGATCACCAAACCTGAACGATCACCTCTCGGTGCCTTCAATGTGTGATCTTCAATCTTTTCTAATTGGCCTGACGCTTGGAGATCGGCAACGATGGCATCACGGGCAGCATAACGGTCTAAGCCTTGATAAGCGGCGGGGATGGTTTCACTATGCTCAATAGACTTGCCCTCGGTATTATAAACTTCTGGGGTGGCCAAGATAGCCGCATCCTGATCCAGCACATTAATCATGGTTAAATCATGGCGCTGTCCCATAGCATAGTCATTAAAGTCATGGGCTGGGGTGATTTTGACACAGCCAGTACCAAATTCCTGATCGACATAATCATCGGCAATAATGGGTATCCGCCGCCCAACCAGAGGTAGCTCAATAAACTGACCAACCAAATGCTGATAACGCTCATCTTCGGGATGCACGGCAACGGCGGTATCACCTAACATGGTTTCAGGACGGGTAGTGGCAACGACAATATAATTATCACCATTAGCTGTAGTGGCACCATCAGCTAGTGGATAGCGCATATGCCATAAGTGGCCAGCTTCATCTTCAGAAACCACTTCCAGATCAGAAATGGCTGTATGTAATTTAGGATCCCAGTTAACCAGACGCTTACCGCGATAAATTAAGCCATCTTCATAGAGACGGATAAAGGCTTCCTGTACTGCTTTGTAAAAGCCATCATCCATAGTGAAGCGCTCACGATCCCAGTCGACACTGGCACCCAAACGACGCAATTGGCGCGTAATATTGCCACCAGACTCCTCTTTCCATTCCCATACTTTATCGAGGAATTTGTCGCGTCCTAGATCATGCCGAGTCAGACCTTCTTCGGCCTGCACCTTACGCTCCACCAACATCTGCGTGGCAATACCAGCATGGTCGGTACCAACTTGCCAAAGCGTGTCATGCTGCTGCATACGCTTAAGGCGAATTAAGGTATCCATAATGGTGTCTTGAAAAGCATGACCCATATGCAGGCTGCCCGTGACATTGGGAGGGGGTATCACAATACTGTAAGGCGACCCTGTGCCAGATGGCGTAAAGTAGCTATTCTCTTCCCAATGTTGATACCACTGTTGTTCAATGGCATGAGGATTATAAGTTTTATCCATGATGGCGGCGCAAACCCAAGTCAAAAAAATGATTGTTGACGAGCCCACAGGACTCACCCAATAAAGCCCAAATTATACGCAAGGAATGCCCAGAAAACGAGGGCTTAAAGGACCATTGTCTGATGGTTAGTAAAATAGATGCAAATCAACTTCTTCAAGTCGCTGCTATGGAGTGCATTTAGTAGATTTAGCTAAGAGCCATAACCTAACTGAATGGCTTTTCTACCGTTTACGCAAAAAAGGCAATATTGCAAACATGCCAAAGTTAGCAATCAGTTACCAAACATAATCTTTTCAACGGCATTAGCAGAGATACTACGACCAAGGGCAGCAAAGTCGCCATTAGAAAACATATTAGTGCCAATATCCTTGATCAAACGATGAGTTGCTCTGGCCAAGGCCGAACCCAGTGATATTCGAGCGGCCCCGGCAGCTGCAAATTGAGCGCGGGAAAGTGCACTACAAGAGCCCGCTGCCAACACATTCACTGGCAGCGATACTGCCTTACAGATGCGCCCAAGGTCATCAGGGTTATTTGGCATTGGGGCATAAAGTCCGTCAGCACCAGCAGCTTCAAAGGCCTGGAGTCGCCGAATAGCCTCATCCACCGAATATTGACCATTCATTACACCATCGGCGCGGGCCACCAGAAAGAAATCCTTTTTTAAGGTGCGAGCAGCGGCAGCCGCCGCACGAATTCGCTCTACCGCCAGATCAAATGTATAGGCATCATCAGCGGGTAAAGCAACATCTTCAATACATATCCCCGCCAAACCCACCTCAGCGGCAAGAATTACCGTCTCGGCACAGGTTTCAGGGGCATGACCAAAACCATTTTCAAGATCACCAGATACTGGCACATCTAAAGCGGCCACCATGTCTTCTGCATGAACAAGGGCTTGATCACGAGTGATATGCCCCATATCACGTGTTCCCAAAGTAAACGCAAGGGCTGCCGAGGATGTACCAATTGCCTTGGCTCCTAGCCCCTGCATCA
>DNNY01000170.1:6465-6686 GCA_003497765.1 Oceanospirillaceae bacterium | reverse complement strand
TTCAGGCGCCGGCAAACCAAGTTTAACGGCCGCCTGTTGAATAGCCACTTCAATATCAGGCATGCTATCAATAAGTGTACCATCAAGATCAAAAAATACGGCCTTCGGGGCAAACTCAACTGGTTGGTGCCAACGACTAGATAGATCAAGCATTGCGCAGTTGGTCCCGTAATTGAGCAATAGTAGCGCTATAGTCGGGTGTATTAAAAATAGCTGAACCT
>DNNY01000170.1:0-6194 GCA_003497765.1 Oceanospirillaceae bacterium | reverse complement strand
GTATTAAAAATAGCTGAACCTGCCACAAAGGTATCAGCACCAGCTTGAGCAATACTGGCAATATTATCGATACCAACACCACCATCAACCTCTAAACGAATATCCAAACCAGAGGCATCAATACGCTGTCGCACTTGCTGCAATTTATCCAAGGTACTGGGGATAAATTTTTGCCCCCCAAAACCTGGGTTGACGGACATAATCAGAATCATATCCAGCTTATCCATTATATGATCTAAGTAATGTAACGGCGTGGCTGGATTAAATACCAGACCAGCTTTGGCGCCACCATCTTTAATCATTTGTAATGAACGGTCTATATGATCGCTAGCTTCGGGATGAAAGGTAATATAACTGGCGCCTGCCTCTAGAAAATCACCAATCAACCTGTCAACGGGCTTAACCATAAGATGAGCATCAATGGGGGCTTTAATACCATAGTCGCGCAGGGCTTTGCATACCATGGGACCAATGGTTAAATTAGGCACATAATGATTATCCATAACATCAAAATGCACCATATCAGCACCTGCTGCTAACACAGTATCTACTTCCTCTCCCAAGCGGGCAAAGTCAGCAGCCAAAATGGATGGGGCAATTAAAAAATCAGACATGATGAAGTCCTGTGGTAACTATACAAAGCCAATAAAATTTTTCGCCAGCTATTTGCGTGCTCGCTTAACAATATCATATGCAGCTTGAATTTCCTGTGTTTTTTCCTTGGCAAGTTGCATCATTTCATCGGGTAACCCCTGGGCTACTAATTTATCCGGATGGTGTTCACTCATCAAACGCCGATAAGCCTTTTTGAGGGTTTTATTATCGCATTCGGCAGATACTCCCAAAACACCATAAGCATGTTCCAATTCCTGGGCATGGGTTTGGGTGCCTTGGCCAAAATGCTGTTGGTGAAAAGAGTGCTCTGCCGCTATCCGCGCACTAACCGCATCAAATTCACGCTGGGTCACCCCTAGTAATTGGCACATTTCCGTTAGCACCAGCCCCTCATCAGGGCTAAAATGACCATCTACTAAAGCAGCAGCTAATTGGATTTCAACAAACATCATACGGGCGTGGGTGTTATCACGGCCTAAGGCACGACGCAAAGGCTCTAATACCTCAGCCATATTGTAGTCAGGCTGTTTCCCCATGGTGAAAAAATCAATAGCTCGTTGACGCTTTGTCCCTTGTAGTTGCATCCGGGCCATAGTTGATTCGGCGTATTGGATCTCGGCTTGGGTAACGCGGCCATCTACTTTGGCAAGTTTACCCATAACAGCAAAAGTAGCATCAAAAAAGGCACCTTGGGCAGCGGCTTGTGTCCACTGCTCACCCCCACTGGAAGAACGCAATACTTTATCGATTTGGTAGCCAATATAAGCACCAAAAACGAGGCCGACAAATCCCCCTGAAGCAATACCTATAAGCCCACCTAGCACCATACCTGTGCGGTGCCTGAAAAAATTTTTACCTACTAAATATCCGTTCAAACTAAAATCCTATAAATATGCAGTTCCACAAGCGTGGTTTGTGGGATAAACTTACCATTTATTAGCGCCAATTTCAGCGTTTTTCAATTATAACTACATATTCATACTGGATTTACTTTTGGCCTATCAGCATTCTTTTTTCGTCGCTACTTTTAGTACGCTTAGTAAGCTCAGTGCACCCAATAAACTAAAATTGATACAACCAAGGTATCTATTTACGGCTCTGACCCTAACAATCAGCACCTATTCCTTACCAGCCAGTGCTAATAATCTAGATTGGGTTTGGGATAATCAGCCCAGCGCGAACTATTGTGCCGGCCAATATATCCCCACTAGCTTTGACATTTTAGACGCTGACCTACCAGCCAACTCCCAGCCAATTTACACTAATTCAGATACCAGTGAGTTCGCTAATGGTGTTACCAAAATGCAAGGTAATGTTGTGATGCAACGGGGTGACCAACTGCTCAAAAGTGAACTGGTTAGTTTGGATAACAATACGGGCATCATCTATGTTGAAGACCAGGTGGAATATCGGCGCCCTGGCCTAATTATAAACGCCACTAATGGCACCTTCGACACAAATCTAAACCAAGCTAACTTAAACCAAGCTGAATTAGCTCAATTTGATAGTGAACTGCGCGCTACAGCTGATCAGGTTGTCGTCAATAGTGATGACACTATGGTGCTTAAAAATGGCAAATTTAGTTTTTGCCCACCTGGCGATAATAGTTGGCATATATCGAGCTCAAAAATAGACGTTCTGCCGGCACAAGGTGTAGGTGAAGCTCGCCATGCAGTGCTTAATTTAGGTTCTGTGCCTATCTTCTATTTACCATGGTTAAGTTTCCCCATTGACGATGCTCGTCGATCAGGATTTTTGTATCCAAAAATTTCACTTAGCAATGATAATGGGCTGTATCTTGCCACCCCTTACTATCTTAATCTAGCATCCAATTATGATGTTGTCTTGACCCCCCATTGGCGCGAAGATAGAGGTCTATATTTATCAGCCCATGGCCGTCATCTAAGTCAAGTAGGACTGCAAGAAATCAAAACTATTGCCAGTGTGGATGACAAACTAAATCAACAGCAACGCTGGTATATTGATTATCAATATAGCAATCAAATTAACGATCGATTATCAGGTGACATAAAATTAGCACGGGCCAGTGATATCGACCTGTTTGATGATTATGATTATCTTTCTACCCAAGCCGACGACCACAAAGTTAGTAGTCAAATGGTGTTCAAGTATCAATTTGATCAGCCTTGGCTTCAAGCTGGCAGCATTGGATTAAAGCAACATCAACAGCTTACGGAAAGTGCACCCAGCTACAATTTGCTGCCTTATATAGATCTAAACGCCAACGGGCGCACTAAAGGCGATTATGTCTGGCAATACCACCTAAACTACAGTCATTTTAAACGTGATAGTGACAGCACCTATCTGACAGCCATGCAAAAAATGAATGGCAAACGCACGCATTTTACGCCGTCAATATCCTATCAATGGCAATCAGATTACGCTTATGTAACGCCTAAACTAACTGCACCCCTGAGTATTTATGAGCTTACTAATACCCCAACCGGCGTAGCCAAGCATCAGACCCGTGGCTTATATCAGTTAGAACTAGATTCGGGTCTCTATTTTGATCGCATAACGCAAAGTGGTGGCCAGCAAACTTTGGAACCACGCCTCTACTGGGCCTATGCGCCCTATCGCGATCAAAGTAACTTACCAGTATTTGATACCAGTGTAATTAGCAAACCTTTATATCAACCAAATCGCTTCAGTGGCGCTGATCGTATTGCTGATAGCAATCGTGTCACTGTGGGCTTAACCAGCCGAGTCCTAGGGGTGGGTGGTGAGCAAGAAGCTAAATTCTCTCTAGCACAAATACATTATTTTGGTGATCGCCAAGTCAAACTAATTGAAGAAGTGAGTACTTTTGCGGAAACTTCTTCTCCCATCTATGGTCAGATGGACTACCAAATAAACCGCCAACTAAGTACTAATATTAGTATTGACTGGGATAGTGCCAAAGGTAGCCCTGAGGAAGTCTCAGCTAATATGCAATACCAAGCAGCCAGCAACAAAGTCATTACGGCAAGCTATACTGAAACCGCAACCAGCAGACAGAATCAGTTGTCAATGATCTGGCCAATGGCACCTCAATGGACTCTATTTGGCCAATATAAAGGTGATCTAATCAATCAATCCAAGTTAGATCAAATTACTGGTGTAGAATATGCCAATTGCTGTTGGAAAGCGCGCTTGATTAATCGTGATTGGATACAAGATACAGAGCGCCAACATGGTATTTTCTTAGAGCTTGAATTAACAGGCCTTGGTGATAGTGATACCCGCCTGTTTGGTACGGGTAACGCTAGAATAGAAGAATTTATGAGTAATATTACTGGATACAATGAACGTTTTAACTAATTGCAAATATAAGCTAGCTAGTTGCGTAATCGCGGCCACACTATTGCCATGGCAAGCTAGCCAAGCAGCCACAGATATCGATTTTATAGCTGCCGTTGTCAATGATGACGTTATTATGGAATCAGAGCTAGCCATGGAACTAACCTCGGTAAGTCGTGAGCTTGAACGGCAACAGAGTATTGTTGCCCCCGCCGATGTGTTACGGGAAAAAGTCTTAGAACAACTTATTCTTGAGCTACTGCAATTACAGGCAGCAGAGCGTTTAGGCGTAGCCATATCAGAAACGATGCTCAATAACGCTATGGCCAATATTGCCAAAAATAATAATTTAACCTTAGTGCAACTGCATCAAGCTATCGTTAATGATGGCCAATCAATCGCTAGCTTTCGGGAGCAAATTCAACGCACAATGACCATTGATGAAGTGGGCAAAATTGCCGTTAAGCGACGTATCAACATTAGTGAAAAAGAGATCGACCAATACCTTTCCTCACAGCAAGGTGCTGCCTTATCAGACACTGAATACTTGCTTTATCATATTCTTATTAGTGTCTCAGAACAGGCCAGTGAGCTGCAACAACAAGTGGCTCAACAAAAGCTTAGCGATGTGCAACAGGCTCTTGCTGAAGAAGGTGATTTTAGTAGCTTAGCAATCACCTATTCAGATGCCAATAATGCCCTAAGTGGTGGTAGTTTAGGCTGGCGTAGCTTGAGCCAACTACCATCCTTATTTAGCGATACTGTAGCACAAATGCAGGTAGGTGACATTAGCCAGCCCCTCCGTAACAATAGCGGTTATCATATTATAAAAGTGGCCGATCAGCGTGGCCTTGCCTTGCAAGAAGCCGATCAGACCAAAGCTAATCATATTTTAGTATTGAACAATGAAATTCGTGATGCTCAGGCTAGTAAGGCCTTGGTAGATGAAATTTATGAGCGCCTGCAAAAAGGCGAAGAGTTTTATAAACTAGCCCGTAGTTTTAGTGATGATGCCAATACAGCCCTTAAAGGCGGCGATATGGGCTGGCTAAATCCTGGCCAATTACCAGACTTTATGCAAAGCCAGTTGGATATATTAGCAACTGGTTCGATAAGTGCTCCTTTTCAAGGTCCTGCGGGCTGGCATATTCTGCAGGTAAGCGATCGTCAGAAGAAAAATATTGGCGAAAATATTTTGCGCAATAAAGCTCGTGATGCTCTCTATGAAAGTAAATTTGCAGGCGAGATGGAGAATTGGATGCGCGAATTACGCAATGACGCCTATATAGAGATTCGTTAAATTGTCTACTCATAAACAGCTAAAGCGTATTCTGGTTACCGCTGGTGAGCCAGCTGGCATTGGCCCGGACCTATGCTTACAACTTGCTGGGCCTCAAACAGATTCTGAGATCGTCGTTATTGCCGATCAACAACTACTGCAAGAACGAGCCAGTCAATTGGGTTTGTCGATCGACATTACTGTCATTGATCCACAACAACCGCCCAGTTTGACTGTACCTCAACAGCTTAAAGTATGGCATACGCCCTTAGTGGCTGACTGTGTTAGTGGCTCCCTCAATATTAGCAATGCCACTTATGTATTAAAAACTCTAGATTTGGCTTGTGATGCTTGTCTTGCTGGTCAGGCTCATGCCATGGTCACAGCACCAGTGCACAAGGCTATTATAAATGATGCTGGCATTGCTTTTAGTGGGCATACCGAATACTTACAACAACGCTGCCAGAGTAACCAAGTGGTAATGATGCTAGCTTGTGCCGCTATGCGAGTTGCTTTAGTAACCACTCACCTGCCTTTGAGTAAGGTCTCTGCAGCCATCACTCCAGAACGGCTTAAACAGGTTGTAAGGGTATTGCAAGCAGAGTTAAAACAACGCTTTGCCAAGCCTAGCCCGACTATCTATGTGTGTGGTTTAAATCCTCATGCGGGAGAGGACGGCCATTTGGGTCGTGAGGAATTGGACATTATTATTCCTACCTTGGCACAGTTACGCCAAGAAGGTATTGATTTAGTAGGCCCATTACCTGCTGACACGCTATTTAATAGCCACAATCTTGAACAAGCTGATTGTGTTTTGGCTATGTATCATGATCAGGGTCTACCGGTATTAAAGTACGCTGGCTTTGGCAACGCCGTCAATATCACCTTGGGACTACCGATTATCCGCACTTCTGTGGACCACGGCACAGCACTAGACCTAGCTGGCACCGGCAAAGCCGGTGCTAGTAGTTTACTGGAAGCCGTTGCCCAAGCTAATTTG
>DNNY01000133.1 GCA_003497765.1 Oceanospirillaceae bacterium | reverse complement strand
TCTTTCTTTAGTAGGACTATTAGGGCCAGCAGAGCGCAAGCAGCGGGTTATAAACCAAATGACTGGCCCAGTACCCTTAAATCTATTGGGGCCTATAGGCTTGGATATAGGTGGGCATGGTGCTCAAGCTGTGGCCTTATCGATTATGGCGCAAATTCAGGCTCTTGAGTTCCAGACATCAGCTACGCCACTAGCCAATAAAAAGACAGGCATTCATGACTGATCAGAAGTTTATATGGGTGCTACTGGCCGCTGGTGGTTCAACACGCCTAGGGCAGGCTAAGCAATTATTAAGTTTAGGTCAGACTACCCTTATCCATCATCAAACTTGCACTTTGTTAGCAACCAATTTGCCTGTATGTGTGGTGTCTGGCGCAGAAGCATTAAGCCCCTACCTCCCCAAACATAAACATCTTACCTTAATCCACAACACTAAATGGCAAGCTGGATTAGCAACCAGTATTCAGTTAGCTCAATCCCATTATCCCGAGCACCATATAGGTTGGGTACTGGTAGACCAATATGGGATTACCACCAAAAGAGCTAGGGCATTCTATGATTACTGGCAACAGCGATCCTGTCTAGCTTTAGCAAGTCAATACGACACTGAGCCAACAGCTTGGGGGGTGCCCGTCATAACGCATAAAAAACTTATGGCGACAGCAGATTTCGCCGCATTGGGACTTAAACCCTGGTTGCAGGCCAATCAGCAAGCCATCTCTCTAGAATTCTTTTCCTGGCCGGAGGCAAAACTAGATTTAGATACACTTGAGCAATGGCGAAAACTTAAGCGCCAATCTTCATGGCATGAGATCACATCTGTTTGATTGTCTTGCAAGACGATAAAAAAATTGACCTTCAATTTTTTTGAGCTTTAATTAAGATGCAAAAAGCATGCTTATGCTTAAACAGACACGATCATTTATAAATCGAAACCTTATTTGTAAGTGATTTTTAAATTATTGCTAGGCAACTGTATACCCAAAGTAACAACGTATATAAATGATTCTAATAATTTATTTTAAGGTTTTGGTTGTCTTATCATGCACTGAACACGGATAGAGATATGAATTTAGCAGTGATACAAGAACCGGGAAACAATATTCAGACGGCCATCAATATTGGCCATAGCCTGAGGGCTGCAATAGCAGATCACAGTAATGGGGCAATGGGGTATCGAGAATATCAAATCTTGGAATCTATAATGAGTGAATACTTAGGCCAAAGGCAAATGGTAATGGAACAAGGTATGCGATTAAACCACCTTGGCTCTCGCTATACTCTGCATAAGTCCATAAAAAAACTAATTGTACTTGGTTTTGTTGCTATTGAGGAAAGTCAGGACTCGCGTTTACGGCCCCTAGTACCCACCGAACAGGCCCTTACTTTATTTACTAATATTAGTGACCGCATTCGTAAATTGGTTAATAAATAATTAATCATAAATGAACGAAATCAATCAGTTGAAATAACTTACCTCAATTAAAAACAGTTTTAGCATTCTGGTAAGTCATAATCGCTTGTTAATGCCCTAAAGAATAAATCACTTAGGGTCTAAGAAAGCATTGACCCGCGGGCATTCTTACTATATTTTGCGCAAAAACCAGAAGCAATTCTGTCATGGTTTGCGGGCGGCCTTAACAATGCGATCTCTTAATCAATTTTTGCCACTACTCTTTAGCTGCGCCCTGTTGCTAACAGGTAATGGTCTATTGTTTATCGTTATACCTTTGAGTATGCGTTTAAATAACATCGCTACAGACACCATCGGCTTAGTCATGTCCCTTTACTTTGTGGGTATGCTGTTTGGTTCTTTATATGGACGCAAAATGCTCGCTCGGGTTGGGCATATTCGTATATTTGCGGCTTGTGCTGCGATTGCCACTGTCAGTGCCTTATTATATTCCATTTGGTCTTCTCCCCTAGTATGGGGGCTATTGCGAATTATTGCCGGGCTTTGCAATGCCATATTATTTATGACCATGGAAACTTGGCTAAGTGATAGTTCCAATAGTCAGAATCGAGGCACTGTGTTTGGTGCTTATCAATTTGTGGTTTACTTTGGCTTATCCGTGGGTCAGTTAATGCTAGCCCTCGCCTCACCACAGGATAATGTCCTTTTTATCTATGCCGCTGGCTTATTAAGCTTGGCTATGCTACCAGTATTACTTAGTAAGTCTGGCGGGCCACGGATTACTGAAACCCAAGCCATGGGATTTTATAATTTGCTTAAAACTTCTCCACTTGGGGTAGTGGGCATCTTTATGTCAGGCATTAGTTTGGGCGCACTTTATAATATGAGTACTGTTTATAGTGCTGATATTGGCATGACCAATAGTCAAGTCGCTACCTTTATGGGTGCTACAATGGTAGGTGGTTTTCTCCTGCAATTCCCCGTAGGTAAATTATCTGACATATTTGATCGCCGGACGATACTAGTACTGACTTTGATATTGGCTTCATTTTCTGCTATTGCCCTGCCATTTTTAGCTGAACAACAAGCCATGATTGCCACCATTGGTGCAGCGGTGATACTTAGTGGCACCCTGGCCTGTGTATACCCAATTGCTTTAGCCGATGCCTACGATCGAATGCAACCCCATGAGATGGTGGCTGCTAGCGGTAAGCTAATATTAGCTTACGCTGTAGGTGGCGCAATAGGTCCATATACAGCCGCTATTGCTATGCAAAACCTAGGCTCTGGCGCGCTCTTTGGTTACCTAGTCTTGGTTAATTTAGCATTAATGGGATTTGTTCTTTATCGTATGGCCAAACGGGCACCCGTACCCGAGACATTACAGGAAGCATTTGTTGTTCAAGGGCCTAACCCATTAGCGACTGATCTTGACCCACGTACCGAATTCAGAGGTGTTGAGGAAACCAGTGTTGCAGCCGATACAGCCATAAGTTTGGCCGAAGAAAGCCCAGAAGACATTCTGGATATTGTGGTCAATATCGCCAAGTATAACCCTGATGATGTGGCCAATATAGCTGCTACTGCAGCCTATTATTATCCAGAACAAGCGGCACAAATAGGTTTATATCTATCCCGTGCATTACCCGAGTCACAATTGGATATTATCAGCCAAACAGCTGGTGCTGCCCCACAAGCGAGTGCCCGCTTAGCTGAATATATGTGTGAAGAAATTCGTAATCAAAGACTAAACCCGTTACTAACCAGTAAGGCATTAGTTCAATTAACCCGACAAATGCTAAAGCAGGCACCATTAGAAGCAACAGCCATTGCTACTATTGTTGCCAAAGAGGTGCCCGACTCTATGCCCGAAATGGTGGCAGAAATTGCCCTAATAGCTGCCGAGGCAGCGCCAGAACAACGTATTGAAGTAGCTACTTCCATTATTCAAGAAATACCTGAGGCCAGTGTGGAAGTGGCAACCAGTGTTGCCGAATCGATTGCCGCCAGTCCTGATGATGAATTACATACTTTTCTGGCAGCTGAAGGAGATGAAAACTATCTTGGCGAAGCGGCTGAATTTATGGCTACTGTTGCTCAGGAAACCCCTGAACAAGCAGCTGAAGTGGCGACTGTATTGGTAGAAA
>DNNY01000188.1:5378-5548 GCA_003497765.1 Oceanospirillaceae bacterium | reverse complement strand
CGAACGCACTTGGTAAGTCCGGCTATGGCCGCCGCCGCCGCTATTGCTGGCCACTTTGTTGACGTTCGGGACTTTGGTTAAGGAGATTATGATGCAAGCATTTACGCAATTAACAGGTATAGTCGCTCCCCTTGATCGTGCTAATGTCGATACAGATATGATTATCCCTA
>DNNY01000188.1:4820-5143 GCA_003497765.1 Oceanospirillaceae bacterium | reverse complement strand
GATACAGATATGATTATCCCTAAGCAGTTTTTAAAATCCATTAAGCGTTCTGGCTTTGGCCCTAACTTATTTGATGAGTTACGCTATTTAGATGAAGGTCAGCCGGATGCTGATAATTCCCAGCGCCCACTCAATCCTGACTTTATTCTCAATCAGGAACCTTATACTAAAGCCAGTATTCTACTGGCGCGGGAAAATTTTGGTTGTGGATCCAGTCGCGAGCATGCGCCATGGGCTTTGTTAGACTTTGGCATTCGTTGCGTTATTGCCCCAAGCTTTGCGGATATTTTTTATAATAACTGCTTTAAGAATGGTATTTTGCC
>DNNY01000188.1:0-4541 GCA_003497765.1 Oceanospirillaceae bacterium | reverse complement strand
TATCTGAACAACAGGTAGATGAATTGTTTAAAGAAGCCATTAGTAATAAAGGTTTTAATCTTACTGTCGATTTGGAGGCAGGATATATTAAAGGTGCGCAGATAGGTGACATCAACTTTTCTGTAGATAACTTTAGGCGCCACTGCTTGCTAAATGGCTTAGATGATATTGGTTTGACTTTAGAACAGTCTGATTTTATTAAGCAATATGAAGCTAAGCGCAAAGCGCAGGCTCCCTGGTTGTTTGCTGAATAAGGAATTTATACATGACTCATAACGTATTGGTTTTGCCAGGTGATGGTATTGGCCCAGAAATTATTGCCGAAGCTGTTAAGGTTCTGCAAGCCAGTAAGGAAAAATTTGGCTTAGATTTAACCATAGATTCAGCTTTGCTAGGTGGTGCTGCCATTGATGCGACTGGTGGGCCTCTGCCAGAAGCAACCATGACTAAAGCCAAGGCCAGTGATGCTATTCTTTTGGGGGCCGTGGGTGGTCCTAAGTGGGATGGTCTAGATATGGCTATTCGTCCAGAGAAAGGCTTGTTAGGCATTCGCTCAGGTCTAGAATTGTTTGGTAATTTGCGTCCAGCAATCCTGTATCCACAATTAGCTGATGCTTCAACTTTGAAACCAGAGGTGGTTTCTGGACTGGATATTCTGATTGTCCGTGAATTGACTGGTGGTATTTACTTTGGCCAGCCACGGGGTGTGCGCACCTTAGAATCAGGTGAACGTCAGGGTTATAACACCTATGTTTATAGTGAGTCAGAAATACGCCGTATAGGTAAAGTGGCTTTTGAAGCCGCCCGCGCCCGCAACGGCAAACTTTGTTCCGTGGATAAAGCCAATGTGCTAGAGGTCACTGTCCTATGGCGCGAAATTATGGATGATATGGCCAAGGACTACCCCGATGTGGAACTAAGTCATATGTATGTGGATAATGCCGCCATGCAACTAGTGCGAGCACCCAAACAATTTGATGTTTTGGTGACGGGTAATATGTTTGGCGATATTCTCTCCGATGCTGCTGCCATGTTAACTGGTTCCATCGGTATGTTGCCTTCGGCCTCTCTGGATGCCAACGGTAAAGGTATGTATGAACCTTGCCATGGTTCAGCGCCAGATATTGCTGGGCAGGGCAAGGCAAACCCTTTGGCTACTATTCTATCTGCCGCTATGATGCTGCGTTATTCCCTTGGTGAGGGTGAGGTAGCTGATGCTATTGAATTGGCCGTGAGTAAAGTCTTGGATCAAGGCCTACGCACTGCTGATATAGCCAGTGAAGGCTGTCAGATCGTCAATACTGAAACTATGGGTGAGGCAGTAGTTTCTGCGCTGGTAAGCGGTTAAAATAGAAATAGTACTGAAGAGCCTTAAAGTATTGCTTATTGATGCAAGAAATAAGGCTACTTGATCTATACTTAAGGTCACAATCATTTTCCCTTTAGATGAGGGGTTACAGTTTTTTAAATATAAGCATTAGACCAGCATACTATACTGGCTCTCAGAACCAATGACTTGGCTAATGTTTATTGCAGATGAGGTTTAAAATGAAGCGTGTAGGTTTAGTAGGCTGGCGAGGCATGGTGGGTTCTGTGCTAATGCAACGTATGCAGGAAGAAAATGACTTTCAGCATATTGAGCCAGTATTTTTCACCACCTCTCAAGCCGGTCAGGCAGCTCCTGACTTTGGTGTTGATGTTCCCGTATTACAGGATGCCCATGATCTTGAGGTCTTAAAGACCATGGATATTATTATTTCCTGTCAGGGTGGTGACTACACAAAAGCTGTTTTTGGTCCTCTACGGGCAGAGGGTTGGCAAGGTTATTGGATTGATGCAGCTTCTAGTTTGCGTATGGCCGATGACAGTGTAATTATCCTTGATCCCGTTAACCGTGACGTGATTGATCAGGCCTTAGTGGCTGGCAAAAAAGACTTTATTGGCGGCAATTGTACCGTCAGTCTCATGTTGATGGCCTTGGGTGGCTTATTTGCTAATAATCAGGTTGAATGGTTGTCAGCCATGACTTACCAAGCTGCCTCTGGTGGTGGTGCTCGGCATATGCGTGAATTACTAAACCAAATGGGTTATATCAACCAATCTGTAGGTGCTGAGTTGGCTGATCCAGCTTCGGCTATTTTGGATATTGATCGTAAAGTGTCTGCTGCCATTCGTGCTGATGCGAATGATATTAGCCAATTTGGTGCGCCTTTGGCAGGTAGTTTGATTCCTTATATTGATTCTCAGCTTGACAATGGTCAGAGCCGAGAAGAATGGAAGGCGCATGCTGAAACCAACAAAATCCTTGGCAACTCAGAGCAAAGTGTAATTCCTGTCGATGGTCTGTGTGTGCGCATTGGTGCCATGCGCTGTCATTCTCAAGCCTTTACCATTAAGCTGAATAATGATCTGCCTATGGATGAAATCGAAGATATGTTAGCTGGTGCTAACGAATGGGTTAGCGTCATACCTAATGATCGTGAGGTCACCATGGCAGAATTAACACCAGCGAAGATTACTGGCACTATGGCAACGCCAGTAGGGCGCTTACGCAAGCTTAATATGGGTCCTAAGTATTTGTCTGCCTTTACTGTTGGTGATCAATTGTTATGGGGTGCAGCAGAACCGCTACGTCGTATGTTGCGTATTTTACTTGAGCAGTAACGACTAAAACGCTCTAACATTACCCATAATTTTGTGTAATAAAAGGTGCTACCAACTTTGTTGGAGCACCTTTTTTGTGACCATCTATTTAACAACTAAAAATAATTTTTTTATTTATTCGTGACTTTTTGTTAGGCAAAGCCAAAGTTTGCAACACCATATTTTACTAGCATAAGTCCTATTTTTATAAAATTCCCACCATACCTAAATCATATTGTCTAAATAGACAATATATTGGTTTTTATGAAAAAAAATAGCAAATTGCTTATTCAAGACTATGCTTTTATGTAAGCACAAAATTTAGGGTCAATATATTATTCCCAGCATCAACTTCTGATTCACTTGTAAGTACACATGGATAGGTTCGTAACAATGAAAACAGAGAAAAGTCGCCTTAAGTTGGCATCCCGTAATGGTAGTAATCTATACCAGAGCACACATCCAAATCAGGTGGTTATGGCATTTACCGACAAGGCAACGGCCTTTGAAGGAAATATGCTAGCTAAAACCATTGCTGGTAAAGCGGTGATAAACAGCCTAATTTCACAAAGATTAATGTCTCTACTAAACAGCATGGGGTTCGCTACGCACTTTCAGAAGCGCCTCAATATGCAAGAACATGCTGTCACGCCTTGTGACCCTATACCCATCAGTCTAGTGGTGCACAATTATGCTGCGGGTGAATTTGCAGCAGGCCTTGGTGTTGAGACTGGCATAGCCCTACCAGAACCTATTGTTGAGTTTCGGCATCATCTAAGCGCCGACAGCTTCACAATAGTACCAGAGCAACTGATAACGGCTTTTGACTGGGCTGACCCCGAGGAAGTAGAGGATATGTTGGCCATAGCTAAACGTGTAAATGATATTGTCAGTGGCTATTTCCATGCTTTTCACTTTACCTTAGCGGAGTTGCATCTGCACTTTGGTCGTCATCAGACATTTATAGATGATGGTGAATTTGAAGTAGAGGAGTCAGAACTAATGCTAATTGATCAGCTAAGTGCTGATACCTGTCGTCTGTGGGATCAATTAGACAATAACTCCCCCATAGGCAAAGAGGCTGCCCTTGTCGCCGGTAATTTAGATGGTTATCAACAACTGGTTGATCGCCTCGGTTTAATGCCTGGTCGAACGGGAGGACAGAACTCATGAGTCGTGGTCACTCAAAACCAAGTCAATACTCAGAAAGTCAACTTGCTGCTGCAAAAAAGGGTCTGAGTGCCAATAAAGTTGGTATTAATGGTAGTGGCCATGGTTTGGATAATCAATTAGCAAGTGTACAGAAGGGTGATGTAGTGATCCCTCCATGGGCATTAACGCCTACAATAGTAGCCAAACTTAAGCAAGCTTTGGGCGATCAGTGGCATCAGTGCATTATTGGTCAGGGTCGAGAACTTGACTTGGAGCAGATTACTGCTGCCATGGACTCCTCCAAAACCAAGGTAGCGAAAACATAAAATAAGTAGATTAAAGGGTTAAAAGTTTTAGCAGATAAATAAAGGTAACAACAGAGGAGAAAAGGATATGCTCACTGATTCACATACCAAACCAAGGAAGCCTGGCCAAATTGCACACGTGGCAATGGGTGAAGCAATTATACCAGCGGCGTTAATTACACCAGATTTGATCGCAGAACTGGAGGATATTCTTGGTAGTGACCTTGCCATTTATACCGTAGGTAGCGGCACGGAAGAAATTAACCCTACCTCAGGTCTTATTGCTTTCCGCTATCGTAGGCGAAGTCGTTCTCGTCGCACTAGTAGTCGCCGTCGCCGAAGTTCTCGTTCTCGTCGCAGATCTTCATCTCGGCGAAGAGCTTCATCACGGCGTAGGTCTAGATCCTCATCTCGTCGTAGAACGACCTCTAAACGTAGATC
>DNNY01000109.1 GCA_003497765.1 Oceanospirillaceae bacterium | reverse complement strand
TGAGTGGTCATATTTTCTTTAAAGAACGTTGGTATGGCTTTGATGATGGACTCTACAGTGCCGCCCGATTATGTGAAATCTTGGCTGCTAGCGAACTTGATGCAGATGGCCTATTTGCCCGTTTCCCCGAAGACAAGAGTACGCCGGAAATCAATATTGCCGTCGCTGAAAACGAGAAATTTGCGCTGGTCGAGCAGTTGCAAAGGTGGCCCTATGATAGTGGCAAAGTATCAACCATTGATGGCCTTCGGGTAGACTTTGCAGATGGCTGGGGCCTAGTGCGGGCATCGAACACGACACCTTTGTTAGTTTTGCGTTTTGAAGGTGAAAATGATGCCGCCTTGGCAAGAATACGTGACCTATTCCAAACACATTTATATACTATAAGCAGTAACCTAACTATTCCGGGATAAACCATGGTATTAGATAGAAAAGCAGCCATTAATGTGGCTCAAGTATTAAGCGAAGCGTTGCCCTATATACAGCGCTATATAGGTAAAACTATCGTGGTTAAATACGGTGGTAATGCCATGATCGATGAAGACCTAAAGCAAAGCTTTGCCCGTGATGTGGTGATGATGAAGCTAGTAGGCATGAACCCTGTGGTTGTGCACGGTGGTGGCCCGCAAATCGGCAAATTACTTGAGCGCTTAAATATTGAGTCCCATTTTGTTAATGGTATGCGGGTGACCGATACCCAAACCATGGACGTGGTAGAAATGGTACTGGGCGGGTCAGTTAATAAAGAAATTGTTAACTTAATTAACCAGCATGGCGGTAAAGCCATTGGCCTTACGGGCAAGGATGGCAAACTTATTGAAGCCACCAAGCTAGTGGTAACCAATAAAACGCCCGAGATGGAAGCCTCTGAAATAATCGATATTGGTCATGTCGGTGAAGTTAAGAGCGTAAATACTGACGTTATCAATATGCTTTGCAATAGTGACTTTATCCCCGTTATTGCGCCTGTTGGTGTTGATGATAAAGGTCATGCTTACAATATCAATGCCGATCTAGTAGCTGGCAAAGTTGCGGAAGTATTAAAGGCAGAAAAACTTATGCTGCTTACTAATACGGCTGGCTTGCTCGATAAAGAAGGCAATTTACTAACCGGACTTTCAACGCAACAAGTGGATGAGCTGATTGCTGATGGCACTATCTATGGCGGCATGTTACCTAAAATTGGTTGTGCTCTGGAGGCCGTGAAAGGCGGGGTAAAGCGTGCCCATATTATTGATGGCCGGGTTGCCCATGCTACCCTTCTCGAAATATTTACCGATACAGGCGTGGGTACTCTGATTACCAACCCCTAATAACCCCTAACAATCCCTAAGCCTGCTGGAATAAAGAAGAACCACATGACTGAAGCTAAAATTTCCCGCCGCGAGCAAATTCTGCAGACCCTAATGCAAATGCTGCAGGAGCAATCTTTGAGCCGGATCACCACCTCAGCTCTGGCCCGTGAAGTAGGTGTTTCCGAGGCTGCTCTATATCGTCACTTTGCTAGTAAAGCGAAAATATTTGAAGGCCTGATTGATTTTATTGAAGACACATTATTTGCTCGTACCAAGCTTATTCAACAGCAAGAACTACCAGCTCTGGCCCAGTGCCAACAAATGCTAACATTGCTGCTGACACTAGTGGAACGCAACCCTGGGCTATGTCGATTACTGACTGGTGAGGCTCTGCTTGGTGAAAAAGAGCGCTTAGGAAGCCGCATCAACCAACTATTTGACAAGCTAGAGACGCAGTTGAAGCAGACTTTAAGGGAGGCTGAATTAAAAGCTGGGCAGCGAACAGCGGATACGCCAAGCACCTGTGCCAACCTGTTAATGGCCGCGGCAGAAGGCCGTATTCGCCAATTTAGTCGCAGCGGCTTTCGGCATAAGCCGACCCATGCTTGGGAAGATCAGTGGCGTCTATTAAGCGCACAAATTATGCGCCCCTAATACCGAAAAATTTTTAAGCAGTAGCCACACCATAAGCTTCACGGTAAGCCAACATGGCGGCTATTTCGCTTTGCATATTTTTCTGTTCCTGTAGGTAGTCCAGCAAATCATCAAAACTGATTATGCTGACTACTTGCATCTTATAATCGCGTTCAACTTCCTGAATGGCCGACAACTCGCCTTGTCCTTTTTCCATACGATTAACAGCAATCAGGGCGCCGACAGGATTAGCACCAGCAGCAGCAATCAAACCCATCACTTCACGGATAGCGGTGCCAGCAGTGATAACGTCATCAATAATAACCACATCGCCCACTAGGTCTGCACCCACCAAGCTACCCCCTTCGCCATGGGTCTTGGCTTCTTTGCGATTAAACACATAGGGGATATCTCGCTGATGATGCTCATAGAGGGCAACGGCCGTGGTGGTAGCCAAAGGAATGCCTTTATAGGCAGGGCCAAGTAACAGATCACAAGGCAAACCAGAATCTTGCAGAGCCTGGGCATAATAGCGACCTAGCTTGGCCAAAGCCTCTCCGGTATTAAACAAGCCCGCATTAAAAAAGTAAGGGCTGACACGGCCACTTTTTAGGGTAAATTCACCAAATTTTAACACTTCCCTTGCGAGAGCAAATTCAATAAACTCACGTTGATAATCCTGCATAGCGTCCCCATCAGTAAATCTGCTTCAAATCGGCGCTAAGTATACACTAAGGAGCAAAAAAAATGCGCCAATTATCACTTATCAATGCTAGTTTTATGGGCGTTGTTCTGAGTCCATGGTATAATCCAGAAGAATAATAAGACACACAATGTATGCCAACCGGTATGCATAATTTTTGACCTCGCGTGAGCGACGAATAGACTTACTAAATGCGAATCATTACTTTAAATGTTGAAGGCCTACGCCAAGCGGCAGAAAAGGGCTTCTTTGAGTGGCTAGAGCAGCAGGATGCTGATGTTGTATGTCTGCAAGACCTGCGTGAAAAAGATTATCAGCTAGATGAACCTGCCTTTCGTCCAGCCGGCTGGCATGCGTATTTTTTTGATGCCTTTGAAGATGGTTACAGCGGTACAGCCATCTATTGCCGCCACCACCCCAAGGCAATTATGACAGGCATGGGCTTTCCTGGCTGTGACTTTGAAGGCCGTTTTATTCAAGCTGACTTTGAAAAAATTAGCGTCGCCTCCATATTCGTTCCTTCCGGCCTTGGCAGTGAAGAAAAGCAAGACCGTAAAAATGAATTTATGGAGCAGTTTAACGCTCACCTGCGTAAGACTTTACGTAAGCGTCGCGATTTTATTTTCTGTGGTACCATTAATACGGCCCATAAGCCAGCTGACCTATCAGGCTGGTATGTAAACCAGAAAAACTCCGGTTTTTTACCTGAAGAGCGGGAAGCCCTTGATGAGATTTTCTATCAATTAGACTTCTGTGATGCGTTCCGTCAAGTAAATCAAAATGAGCGCCAGTTTACTTGGTGGCCAGACTATAACCGTGCCTATAAGTTAAACGAAGGCGCGCGCTTAGATTATCAAATAACCACCCCAGGCTTACGTCGTTTTGTGCGCAATGCGCGGATCTATAGGGAACAACGTTTTAGTAGTCATGCTCCTCTGATCATTGATTATAGTTGTGATTTATAAGCTTGGCTTTGTGGTATAAAAAAAGGGGCTCTAAAAGCCCCTTCCTTGTATCTTACTGTTAGTTTTGTAAAGCCGAATTTTGCATCTCGCATAATTCCACAATACCTTGGCGAGCTAACATCAACATAGCATCCATTTGCTCTTGCGTATATGGCGCACCTTCCGCTGTGCCCTGTACCTCAATAAACCCGCCATCATTGGTCATTACGACATTCATATCTGTTTCAGCACTAGAATCTTCATCATAATCCAAATCCAGCACAGCTTGGTCTTTATAAACACCCACAGAAATAGCCGCGATTTGGCGCTTTAAAGGATTACCTTTCATTGCACCATGTTTATCTTTCTTAAGCTCATTAATGGCATCAACCATGGCCACATAAGCACCTGTAATGGAGGCTGTGCGGGTGCCTCCATCAGCCTGTATAACATCACAATCAATAGTAATGGTGTTTTCCCCAAGCTTATCTAAATCCAATGCTGCACGTAAGGAACGGCCAATTAAGCGTTGAATTTCAAGGGTGCGTCCACCCTGCTTACCGCGAGCCGCTTCACGCCCCATGCGGGAACCAGTTGATCGTGGCAACATGCCATATTCAGCCGTCAGCCAGCCACTACCCGTTCCACGCAAAAACCGCGGCACACCGCGCTCTACACTGGCCGTACACAGCACTTTTGTATCACCAAATTCGACCAACACAGAGCCTTCTGCATGTTTGGTGTAGTGGCGAGTAATCGTCACCTGACGTAGTTGCTGTGGTTGCCGACCACTTGGGCGCTGGAAGTCCAATTGCAGGTTTTTCAATTGGTCGGAAAGAGTGGATGTCATAATCGTCCTTACAAAAACATATAGTGGCTATCTGTTATGGCGCTATCATAAAGGATAGAATAAAACATAGAGAAGCCAATCAAAAACCCTATTTTAATCGAGTTGCACCAAGATGACACGTAGCATGACCGCTTTTGCTCGCCAAGAGCAAGTACTTGACACAGGAACACTGAGCTGGGAGCTACGCTCCGTAAATCAACGTTTTCTTGATCCTCAACTGCGCCTACCTGATCAATTCCATGCTCTGGAGCCAAAGCTCAGGGATCTGTTACGTAACAGACTAAATCGCGGCAAGGTTGAGTGTCAACTACGCTGGCATCCAGCTACCCAAGAAAGCGAATTACAGGTTAATGAGGCATTAGTTAAGCAACTCAATGCTGCTGGGGACCGAGTCAATGGCATTGTTGGTCCAACTCGTCAATATAGTGTTTTAGAATTACTGCAGTGGCCTGGGGTGTTAGCTGCAGAAAGTATCAATCTAACGGAACTACCTGCGGCGGCTTTAGCTCTTTTTGAAACCAGCTTGGAGGAGCTTATAGCTCATCGTGAGCGCGAAGGCCAGGCTCTTAAAGGGCTTATAGAGCAGCGCCTAGATGCTATTTTAGCTATCGTCGCTCAGGTGCAGAAAAACTTACCTAGTATTCTGGCCCAGCAACGGCAAAACTTACAAGACCGATTATCTGAACTAGCGACCGAACTGGATCCCCAACGTTTAGAACAAGAAATAGCTTTGCTTGCCAATAAAGCCGATGTGGCTGAGGAACTGGATCGCCTAGTGACGCATGTTGAGGAAGTACGTCACACCTTGCAACAAAATCAAGCTATGGGCCGCCGCTTGGACTTTCTAATGCAAGAACTGAATCGTGAAGCCAATACCCTATCATCGAAATCTATTGTTACCGAAACGACGTTGAATGCTGTTGAGATCAAGGTGTTAATTGAACAAATGCGTGAACAGGTGCAAAATATTGAATGATATAGTCCGCACAAAGTGCGTACTGTTATGAATTTTAGGGGAGGCACAAAATGAGCAATACGACAGAGTGTGATTTAAGTAGCCGAGAGTGTGGGCCTTGTCAGGGCGGTATTCCCCCCCTAGAAGCGAGTGCCGCAAAAGTTTTACTATCCGCATTGGACCCTAGTTGGGCTTTGTCTGCTGACCATACCAAGCTTATTCGCAAATTTACCTTTAAAGGCTTTGCTAAGGCAGTGCAAATGGCTAACTTGATCGCTTGGCTGGGTGATAGTCAAGGGCACCATCCCGATATCGCTTTTGGCTGGGGTTATTGCAAGGTGACTTACACCACCCACGAAATTAATGGTCTATCTGACAACGATTTTATCTGTGCTGCCAAGCTTGATCGTATTCTTGCAAGCACTTAAACCATCACTTACCCACCACATCCTAGGTAGCCACTCAATTAAAAAATATAGGCGACTATACTGGTTGCCAGCACACAAAAGCACACTATCCATAAGGGGCTTAGCCTTGCCCACTGTAACAAGGCAAAGGCGACAATAGCGACCAACCAATCAATGGGTCCCAACAGGGCAGAGGTAGCAATGGGGTCATAAAGGGTGGCTATAAGCAAGCCAACAACGGCGGCATTAACCCCAGCAACTATGCGTCCTGACCATGCTAGTTTAGTGATTTTATGCCAAAACGGCAGAATTCCGGCCAACAACAAAAAGCCTGGTAGAAAGATCGCTATTACTCCCAACAGAGCATAACCTAAGCCACCCTGTATATAACCCAAAAAAGCAGCCAAGGTGAACATTGGTCCCGGGACAGCTTGAGCAGCACCATAACCAGCCATAAAATCAGTTTCACTAACTAAACCGGTGGTGACGACAGCTTGATCAAGCAAAGGCAAAACCACATGGGCACCACCAAACACTAGGGCGCCAGCACGATAATAGCTAGCCAAAAATTGTTCAACCCCAGTACTACTAACCCAAATCAGCGCCAAGACTAAGCAACCAGCAAAGCCTATTAATAAGATTCGTGCCACAGCCTCCTGTATTGAGACATAGATAGCACTAGCTGGTTTGGCTGGCACATGAGACATAAGCACCAGCCCCAAACCCGCTCCCATAACAATGGCCAATATTTGCCCCCAACTGGAGTCCACCCAAACTATGATCAAGACCGCTAAGAGCGCAATAAAACGCCTCGACATATCGACCAACAAACTTTGTGCCATGGCGACAACAGCATGCAACACCACAGCCACTGGCACGAGCTTTAAGCCGTGCAACAACATCTCTGAATGCAAAGGACCAAGCAGGGGTAATAGGGCGGCAAACGCAATTAATAGAATCACTGACGGGGAGGTAAAGGCAACAAATGCTGCTAAGGCTCCTTGCCAACCAGCACGATGTAAACCGATAGCAAAACCCAACTGGCTACTAGCTGGGCCAGGCAAGAATTGGCAAATGGCAAGCAGTTGTGCAAACTGACTTTCATTCAGCCATTGACGCTGTTCAACAAAGGCTTGCCGAAAATAGCCAACATGGGCAGTGGGCCCTCCAAAAGACGTCATACCAAGCTGTAAAAATATCTTAAAGACTTCACGCCAAGTGGCCATTTTAACTCCCAAAATAATTCGATGTGTTCTAGTAAAGCGCGCTTGCTGATGGCGCATATGGACAAGCAAGCCAATTGTTCAGCCCCAATATAAGGCGTATGATGTCGCCACCAGCATAAGCGATAACTATAACAGCAATGAATATCTTTCTGTATCTGGTAGTTCTATTGACCTGGGGCACCACTTGGTATGGCGTGTCCCTGCAAGTACACAGTGATGTTCCTACTACCGTTTCTGTGGCATGGCGCTTTTTGCTGGCATCGTCAATCCTGTTCGCTTGGATCATTGTGCGAGGCAAATCCCTCCGCTTCCCTTTGGCATACCATCGTAACTGGGTGGTCATCGGTTTGTTTCTATTTTGCCTAAACTATATCAGTGTTTATCGAGGCAGCCTTTATTTACCATCGGGCTTAGTCGCTTTAGTGTTTTCAACGATTACCATTTTCACTATTTTTAATGGTGCATTGTTTTTTAATAAGCCCATTGTCCCCCGCACTATGTTGGGCAGTATCATTGGTGTCACTGGTTTGACCGTGGTATTTGCTAATGAGTTTTTGCAACTGGATTTAAGTCAGTCATTCGTTTGGGGGTCGCCTATTTTAACTGGCTTATTATGGTCATTGCTGGCCACCTTTATCGCCTCTTTAGGCATGTTAACCTCTGGTAAAATCCAAGCGCGTAAAGTGCCGCTTTTACAAAGCAACGCCTACAGTATGTTATATGGTGCTTGTATCACTTTAATACTAGCTTACAGCATGGGTAATAGGATCACTTTTGAATTCAGCTTAACCTATACAGGATCTCTGGTGTTTCTAGCCATTTCTGGTTCCGTAATTGGCTTTACTGCCTACCTCAAATTACTGAATAATATTGGCGCTGACAAAGCCGCCTATGCCAATGTTTTTACCCCCATAACCGCCCTTACCATTTCCGCTTTTTTAGAAAACTATAGCTGGACCCTAAGCAACGTGATTGGTGTCATACTGATTATTGTGGGAAATATCGTAGTGGTTTACAAAAAAAGTGCGGCTAAATGACGACGAGCTTAATTACCAACACAGCTGACTTTAGTCACTAGCTTAAGTACAATAGGCCCTCAGTTAATCAATCGTTTATCATCATGTCTGCAATTGGCAATTTATTTATTATTTCCGCGCCGTCTGGTGCTGGTAAGACCAGCCTAGTAAAAGCCCTGCTGCAACGGGACCCAAATATTTGTGTTTCTGTGTCCCATACTACCCGTATTAAACGCCCTGGCGAGCAAGATGGGGTGGATTATAATTTTGTTGATAAAGATACTTTTGCAGACTTAGTTAGTCACCAACATATGCTCGAGCATGCCACTGTGTTTGGCAATGCTTATGGC
>DNNY01000166.1 GCA_003497765.1 Oceanospirillaceae bacterium | reverse complement strand
AACATTGATATCAGCAAAACCGTGGGGAAAAATCCGCGTCAGACTGGGCACCACTGCAGACAAGGCAGCAAAATCATCCCAGTTAATAATAATACCCGCCGCTCGGGCAATGGCCACAAGATGCATAGTATGGTTAGTGGAGCCACCAGTCGCTAGCAAGGCCACAATAGCGTTAACGATGGTTTTTTCTGAAACCACCTCAGCTAAGGTGATTTTATTACCACTGCTCGCATTACGGACTGCCTGACGTGCGGCTTCAGCAGTAAGAGCATCACGCAAGGGCGTACTAGGAGGCACAAAAGAACTACCGGGCAAATGCAGACCCATAATTTCTACTAACAGCTGATTACTATTGGCAGTACCATAGAAGGTACAGGTACCCGCACTATGATAAGAAGCAGACTCGCATTCTAGTAACTCTTCACGACCCACCTTACCTTCAGCATATAACTGACGAATCCGAGCTTTTTCTTTATTCGGCAGACCTGATGGCATGGGGCCAGCAGGAACAAATACCGTGGGTAAGTGACCAAAACTTAAGCTACCAATCAAAAGTCCAGGCACAATCTTGTCACAAACACCCAAACACAAGCTGGCATCAAACATATTGTGGGACAAGCCAACCGCTGCTGACATGGCAATCACATCCCGGCTAAATAAGCTTAACTCCATCCCTGGTTGACCCTGAGTCACACCGTCACACATGGCTGGTACACCACCAGCAAACTGCGCAACGCCACCCATATCGCGCACGGTTTCCTTGATTAAGGCAGGGTAGTGCTCGTAAGGCTGGTGAGCCGACAACATATCGTTATAAGAAGAAATAATAGCGACATCGGCATGATCCATCATCACCAAACGATCTTTGTCTTCTTTGGGGCAGGCGGCAAAACCATGAGCCAAATTGCCACAAGACAGCTGACTACGTGCAACTTTATTGCTGCCAGCCTCAGTCATACGCTGCATATATGCGCCGCGTTCTGACTGACTGCGTTTTATAATGGCTTCTGTTACCTGTTCGACTACCTTATGCATAAAAAATCTTTCTTGAGTTAAATTGTGAATAATTCTACACAATATTCGTAATTATTAAAACATTTATGCTGTTTAAATGGGTTTTTCATTGTTAAAACGCCATTTATTTAGTAATATTACGTAATTATTGTAATAAACAGGTAAGAAATTATGACTGTACGTATAGCCATAAACGGTTTCGGTCGTATCGGCCGTAATGTATTGCGGGCACTTTACGAAGGTGAACACCGCAACAAACTTCAAGTTGTTGCTATTAACGACTTGGGAGATGCTCGCACCAATGCCCATCTTCTTAAGTACGACACAGTACATGGACAATTCAATGCTAATGTGAGTCACGACGACAACTCCATGAGCGTTAATGATGACCAAATTAGTCTTAGCCAAATACGTAACCCAGCTGAACTACCTTGGGGTGATTTAGATATTGATGTGGTATTTGAATGTACTGGCCTATTTACCAGCCGTGATAAAGCCCAAGCTCATATTGATGCCGGTGCCAAGAAAGTCATTATTTCTGCGCCAGGTAAAGATATGGATGCCACCATCGTATTTGGTGTTAACCATGACAGCCTGACTGGTAATGAAACCATTATCTCTAATGCTTCTTGTACCACTAATTGCCTAGCCCCTATTGCTAAGGCATTAAACGACAAGATTGGTATTGAACAGGGTCAGATGACAACCATTCATGCCTATACCAACGATCAGAACCTGTCTGATGTTTATCACACTGACTTGTACCGTGCGCGTTCCGCAACCATGTCTATGATTCCTACCAAAACTGGTGCGGCGGCAGCTGTTGGCCTAGTGCTTCCAGAGCTAGCAGGTAAGTTAGATGGTATGGCTGTGCGGGTACCAACCATCAACGTATCTCTGGTTGACCTAACCTTTGTTGCCGGTACTGATACCACTGCTGAAGAAGTCAATGACTGCATTCGTCAAGCTATTGCTGATAATCCAGTATTGGCGCAAGCACTTAACTATGTGGAAGATCCACTGGTATCCATCGACTTTAACCACAGCAGCTATTCCTCATGCTTTGATAGCAACCACACCAAAGTGGATGGACGCTTGGTGAAAGTGATGTCCTGGTATGATAACGAATGGGGTTTCTCAAATCGCATGTTGGATACAGCTTTGGCACTTATGGAAGCAAACAAGCAAGCCATTGCTGCCTAAATTAAGTACAATACTCCTCCTTTTTAACTATTGAGAAAACCATGCAATTACGTCGCACCAAAATCGTTGCCACCCTAGGTCCCGCCACTAGCTCCATTGAAGATCTGCGTGGCATTATTAAAGCCGGAACTGACGTGGTGCGCCTTAACTTTTCCCATGGCAGTGCCGAGGACCATAAACAGCGAGCCGCTAACGTGCTAGCAGCAGCTGAACAGGAAGGTCGTCATGTTGCTTTACTAGCAGACCTGCAAGGACCCAAAGTACGAGTAGCACGCTTTGTTAACAACAAGGTTATGCTTGTTGCTGGTCAAGAATTTGTTCTAGACCCCTCTATGGATGGCGAAGCTGGGACTGAAAATGCCGTTGGTCTAGATTTTCCTGAATTAGGCAAAGACCTTAAAGCTGGCGATATACTACTACTTGATGATGGCCGCATTATCTTAGCAGTAACGCGCACAGAGGGTAACAAAGTCTTTACCACTGTGCAGGTGGGTGGCCCTTTATCAAACAACAAAGGCATCAACCTTAAGGGTGGCGGGCTATCTGCAGCAGCATTGACTGACAAAGATCGCAAAGACTTACTCACTGCCGCCGAAATTGGCGTTGACTATATAGCTATTTCTTTTGTTCGCAATGCAGAGGATATGCTTGAGGCTCGAGCCTTATTGGAAGCAGCTAATAGTGATGCTAGTCTAGTAGCCAAAATCGAACGTGCTGAAGCCATTGAACCTAATACTTTGGATGGCATTATTCAAGCCAGTGAGGCCGTGATGGTTGCTCGTGGCGACTTGGCTGTCGAAATTGGTGATGCTGCCCTAGTAGGTGTGCAAAAAGACATTATCAAACGTGCTCGTCAACTAAATCGTGTGGTTATCACGGCCACCCAGATGATGGAGTCCATGATCGAAAGCCCTATGCCCACGCGGGCAGAGGTTTCTGACGTGGCCAATGCCGTATTAGATGGCACCGATGCGGTTATGCTATCTGCAGAAACGGCTGTTGGTGACTTCCCTTCACAAACTGTGGAGGCCATGGCTCGGGTTTGTTTGGGAGCGGAAAAGCACCCGTCTACTTTGCGCTCGTCACACCGAATTGATATGCCTGTTGAGGCCATTGATGAAAGTGTTGCTTTGGGCGCTATATATATTGCTAACCACCTGCAGGGTGTGAAAGCGATTATCAGCATGACCCAAACAGGTGCCACACCACTACTTATGTCTCGCTTAAGTTCTGGTATTCCTATTTTTGCTTATACGCCAGTGTCAGCCACTCAACGACGTGTATGCCTTTATCGTGGCGTTCTTACTCAAGTTTTTGATTCTGAACAGATTGAGAATGCAGCCATTAATCAGGTTGCAGTTGACGAATTAAAAGCTGCTGGTGTGGTAACTGATGGCGATCTTGTATTGATAACCAAAGGTGACTATACACAGGCCCATGGTGGTACCAATACCCTCAAGGTCATTCGCGTAGGCAACAATATTCGCTAGCCATATTGTTCTAGAAACAAAAAACCGCAGCTAAACTCTGCGGTTTTTTGCTCTCAGCAATTTATTGTCTCGCTTCGGCAATAACTTTCTTGAAGTCAGCCCTTTGTTTGCCATTTAACATTGATACGATAGCTGCATGCATATGGCCTCTTTCCTTCATATTATTGGCCCAGCTATCAACTCTTGTTTGCGCAATCATATCGATTTGTTGATTATAAAGATCACTACCAGGTTCAAGCTTGACCAACTCGTCTAACATGTTGTTAATTAACCCTGCTTGATCTTGAATCTGCATTTTCTGTTGGGCAAAAATATCTGTTAAGGCTTCTTCTTGCGCGTCCGTCAAATCCAGTTTGTAGATCAACACTGCAAGCATGCGCTCATCAAGGACATTTGGACTTAATGCAGCATGTTGTCCTGGTTTGCTTTTCTGACTTTCTGTGTCTGGACTACAACTAGTATCTTTATTTGACTTGGCGCCATGATTATGGGCTACAGCATAAGTCGAGAATGCGCCTGCAATAATCAATGCAGATAATAGAACAGATGTACAATTAACAGTCTTATTCATCACCCTTTCTCCACATTATTGTTATCTTATTTGTGACCAATAGAAATATCTTTTTTAATGATTGTCATTATAGATAATGCAGTGCAAAGTTGGGTCTAATGTTAGTAAAGTGATGTAAAGGGGCTAACCTACGTCAGCTAAATTACCTTTGGACTGTAACCAACTCTTACGATCTCCGGAACGCTTTTTGGCCAACAACATATCCAGCACTTCATGGGTATCATCACCCACTTCCAAATTTAGCTGCACTAGCCGGCGGGTATCAGGCAACATGGTGGTTTCCCGTAATTGTGAAGGGTTCATTTCACCCAAGCCCTTAAAACGTTGCACATTGACTTTACCACGCTTCTTTTCGGCTTCAATATGCTCTAGCACACTCTGCTTTTCACTTTCATCGAGGGCATAAAAAACCTCTTTGCCAACATCAATACGGTATAAAGGTGGCATAGCCACGTAAACATGTCCGGCAGCTACTAAGGGCTTAAAATGACGCACAAACAGTGCACATAAGAGGGTGGCAATATGCAGGCCATCGGAGTCTGCATCGGCGAGAATACATATCTTACCGTAACGCAAGCCTTGCAAGTCATCAGTACCTGGATCAACACCAATGGCAACAGCAATATCATGCACTTCCTGAGAGGCCAATATCTGACTAGCATCCACTTCCCAGGTATTTAGAATTTTCCCACGCAAAGGCATAATCGCTTGAAATTCGCGGTCTCTTGCTTGCTTCGCAGAACCACCAGCTGAATCACCCTCCACTAGGAATAATTCACCTCGTTCCGCATCAGCACCAACACAGTCCGCCAATTTACCCGGCAAGGCCGGACCTTGGGTGATTTTTTTACGAGTAACTTTTTTACCAGCACGAAGGCGCTTTTGGGCGTGACTGATAGCTAGCTCAGCCAATAGCTCACCTTCTGCAGTATGCTTATTCAGCCATAAACTAAAGGCATCTTTGATTTCGCCAGATACATAACTCACTATCTGCCGTGACGATAGGCGCTCTTTGGTCTGACCAGAGAACTGTGGATCTTGCATTTTGACAGATAACACAAAACAACAGCGATCCCATATATCATCAGGTGTTAACTTGATACCACGGGGCAACAAATTGCGGATTTCACAAAACTCGCGTAGCGCCTCTAGCAAACCAGTCCGCAGCCCATTAACATGGGTGCCACCTTGTGCTGTGGGAATAAGATTAACATAGCCTTCTTGGAGCAGTTCACCACCTTCTGGGAGCCACTGCACGGCCCAATCAACGGCTTCCATATCGGTTTTACGTTGCCCAACAAAAGGCGTTTCTGGCAAACAGGTATAGCCTGTATTCGCAGCTGCCAGATAATCCTCTAAACCAGCCTCGTAATACCATTCCTGTTTTTCTTTTTGAGCACCGGTATGGTCAGTAAAGGTGACTAATAGGCCGCTACATAATACGGCCTTAGCACGGAGAATATGCTTTAAGCGAGGAACAGAAAATTTGGGCGAGTCAAAATACTGAGGGTCCGGATGGAAGGTAACCATAGTGCCGGTATTGCGCCGCCCTACGGTATCGATAACCTCCAGCTCACTAACCTTTTCACCATCAGCAAAACCAATACGGTATAGCTGACCATCGCGACGAATCTTTACTTCTAGACTGGTCGATAAGGCATTCACAACAGAGACGCCTACACCGTGTAAACCACCGGAGAACTGGTAGTTTTTATTAGAAAATTTACCCCCTGCATGCAAACGGGTAAGTATTAACTCAACGCCACTAACGCCCTCTTCAGCATGAATATCCACGGGCATACCGCGGCCATTATCACTGACACTAATGGATTGATCAGCATGCAGAACCACATCTATTTGACTAGCATGGCCTGCTAAGGCCTCGTCAACAGAGTTATCTATAACTTCTTGGGCCAGGTGATTAGGGCGCACTGTTTCCGTGTACATACCTGGACGCTTCTTGACAGGATCGAGGCCACTAAGCACCTCAATTGAATCAGCATTATAATTTTCTTGCACAGTCATGATTGTCTTTCAATCCATCTCATTGGGCCACTAAGACCGTATAACAATTGTCACCAACATGGCTTTCTTTAAGGTCTTATTCTAACCGAGAAATGACATGATTTGGGGAATCCGTTGCGGAAAATTATCATATGCGTGACTGCCACCTTGGGTAATATCTAACTGGCTGTCAGCATAGAATTTTACCGCATCTTGATAATCGAGGGTTGCATCTGCCGTTTGTAGCAGAACCAAGAAGTCATCAGCTCTGGTTAAGGGGCCCACGACCAGACTTTTTAACTGCTCCAGATGCTTAATGGTGAATTCATATTCTCCGTCATCGGTATGATAATTGCTGTTAGTGCCAAGCTTATCCGCAAGTAATAAATCAGGTCTTACCGCCGGATTGATCAGTACCGCTTTAGTGGCAAACTTTTGTGCCAACCAAGTAGCATAAAAGCCCCCCAAAGAACTGCCGACAAAGGCCACCTTGCCAGTCAAACTGTGCACTAGCTCAACAATCGCTGTCATCGCCTCTTGTGGCCATGTTGATAAATGCGGCACATGGACCTTAACATGAGCATAATCACGGGCCATAATGTGCATAAACTGCTGGGCCTTATATGATGCAGGGGAACTATTAAAACCATGCAAATAGACAATATGCTCAACCATAATGATTAGCCTGTTTGTCTAAATAGGTGACTTGGGTTTGCCAACTCTGGTCGGCTCCCAGATCGATGGTTCTTATACCTGGCCCTAATTCTGGCTGCAAGGTAAATTGTTCCTGTTGTACAGCAAATTGCACTGAGGTAGCTGGTGTACCTAAATAGCGCACACCTCCTTCTAGGCAATCTAGGGGTTGATGAATATGCCCAAATACCACGCCTTTTACTTGCTTATGCTCGTTCAATAACTGCGTAAAATCACTAGCATTGCCTAACATAATTTTATCCTGCCAAGTGGAAGCCACGGGGATGGGGTTATGATGTAAGAAAATTAGCGTTGACTTTGAGTGATTAGCTTCGAGGTAATGGGTTAATTCAAGCATATGGGCTTGGCTAACACTGCCACCGCCTCGCCCATCTGGTTTATGGGTACTATTAAGCAATATTATCTGCCAATCTGCTAGAGCAAGTGTTCGCACGGAATCTATGGGCTGGTCACTTACTTGCAGCATATGGTCAACATTATCATGATTACCCGGCAACCATAACCAAGGCTTGTCCACAAAAGCCAGATAATCCTTTAACCTTTGGTATGCATTTACATGCCCTCCGTGACAAAGATCACCCGTTAGCAATAACAGATCATATTCCTGTTTCTCCAACCAAGTTAAACATTGGTTCAATCTGGCATCAGGCAGAACACCTTTGTAAAGCGTCTCAGAACTGACCTGCAAATGGAGATCTGTTAATTGGATAATACGTTTACTCATGCCACCTCTTGCGCTTGACGTTGCAAATGGGTGCCATGCTGTACGGCCTGTTTTAAAAGTAAAGCTAGATAACTATTTAATTGGGCTTTTTCATCCGCCACTAGGCCTTGGTCATTGGGGTAACCGTAACTGCCACGATACTGACGATAGTCAGCACTTTTGACTACTTCAGCCATACGCACATCATGATAGAGGCGCACATGTAATGGCTTATGCCACCAATTTGAGCCACTGCCTAATTGTATTTCCAGAGTGGTCGTGTAGTTAAAGCGCTCTATGACCTTTATATGTAATTGCGTATTTGGGGTGACTTGCTCATGTTGTAAGGTAACCTGTAACGATGTTAATTGCTTGAGATCACCCAACAAGCGTTGTAAACGATGATAATTTGTCTCTGCAACAGCCATTTGCCGAGTTAAATTAGGAATATAACGCCGCTTAACTGCACTCATTTAATTACCTGCAATTGGGAAAAATTAAGTTCTAACCATTGCAAGGCGATAATGGTCGCCGCGTTAGTCACTTTACCTTCTTGTAGCCACTGCCATAATTCTGCTCGTGCCATACTTAACACTCTAATATCCTCGCCCTCATTGGGTACGCCATGAAAACCACCAACAAGATTAGCATCAACAGGAGCGCAATAAATTGTTAGGGATTCGTTGCTACCCCCAGGGGTAACTAAATATTCACATATTTTATGTAACTGCCCTGTGGTAATACTCACCCCTGCCTCTTCCTGACACTCCCGCACTGCCACCTGTTCCGGGGTTTCGTCGGTATCAATCAGTCCCGCCACCATTTCTAGCTGCCACGGACCATCTGGATGCTGCAAGGCACCCACCCTAAACTGTTCAATTAACACCACCGCATCAGCTTTGGCATCATAGAGCAAAACCGCCACCGCAGGTATGCGGCAGACCACTTCACGCTTTAATGGACGACTCCAACCACCAGTAAATAAACGGTGCCGCAGAAGATATTGCTTAAGTTGATAAAAACCCCGATAGGCTTCTTTTTCATCCAGAATTTCAACATCATTTGCCATAAACTGTGGCATGTTATTTATCCTCTACATCTTCATCTACAATCTGTAGGGCTAGGACTTGGGATTGTTCAACACAATCACCAAGAGCCACGCCATCACGCCAATTACTGCGCAGATAAAGACCTGGTAGATGGGCTAAAGCTTGGTCAATCTCAGCCACTTTTTGCAAATGGCCGAGGGTATATTGCGGAATGGCCGCTGGCCAATAACTTTCTTCACTCCATAGAGGCTGACCATCAATACCTAAATAACTATGGAGCTCGTCAAGCACCAGAGCTAAACGCTCGTCAGCGCTAAGTTGCATGGCTTGATGACCTCGACCACCGCCAACAAATACAGTAAGAATATGCTGATTGGCACTGGCTCGGTCTGGAAAAATACTTGAAGGAAATAACACGCCTAAGGTTTGTTTGTTCTCCTTACTCGGAATAAGGGCACCAAAACCATCCAGTGGGTGTTGTATTTGGCCTTTTTCGAAAGCCATAGAAATAGTTGCAACAGCAGGGTATTCGATACTACGTAATTGCTTTTGTGCCGCCATTAATTGTGGCTCATTAGGCGTTGGCAAGTCTTCAATAAGTCGGGCAACCTGCGCTGCGGGCACCGCCATAACCAACTTTTCTGCCTGCCAGATAGTGTCCCCACTGCGTACCATATAACCATAATCTTGGCTGTAACTAACACTCTCGACCTGTGTATTTAGTTGCACTGGGTTTAATAACTGGTCTGCCAAGGTCCTCATCAACTGATGTAAACCTAACTTAAAGCTCATCATGGCCCCATCCAACTTGGGGCCAGTTGCGGCACGACGAGCTTTTATTTGTGCCCAAGCGCCCTTTATTAAAGAACCATGTTGCTGCTCAAGGGCAAATAACTTAGGCGCCGCCGCTTGGATGGAAAGCTTACTCGGATCACCTGCGTAAATACCCGAGATAAAGGGATCAATTAACCAGTCAAATACGTCTTTGCCAAGCCTACGTGTGGCAAATTGTGCAATTGTCTCTTCCCCTGCAGACTGCCCTACAAAAGGCTCTTTAGCAACCCTAAGCTTACCTGCCCAAGGCAAAATTTTACTAGTAATAGCCTCTAGGGGTTTACTGGGTAAAGCAATTAGTTTTCCGTGTTTACCAATATAACGACGGTGAGCTGCAGCATTGGCCAAGACTATTTCTTCTTCCAGCCCCGCCCCTTTGATTAAATCTGCCATGGCTTGGCGGTTATTAATAAATGAGTTGGGCCCACGCTCAAACTGACAACCATCACGTTGAACAGTTTGCAAATTACCACCTACCGATGCACTAGCCTCTAAAACCAGCACATCATAGCCCTGTTGTTGCAGAAACCAGGCGCTACAGAGGCCCGAAATACCGGCACCAATCACAATTACCTGCTGGCCACCAGAGTGCCCTTTTGGCGCTTGCGGTATGGGTCCTGCCATGCCTTCTAGGCTGTTGGTAGCGGTATTGTGTGTATCCGTGTCTTGCATGATTGTCTCAAAAACTAAATCTTAACCCTAAAAGAGGCTCATTTTTGCCAGCAAAAGCCAACTAACTCTGGCACTTGCTATCACTGTTAACGTAAATTAAAAAGGCTTATACACTAGCCATATGACCTAGGTAGCGTGCAATTGGCTCACTTTGTTGTTGTAAGAAATCACGCCCTTGACCCTGCCAGTATACGCCACCCTCAGCGATAAATATAACCTCTGATGCTAACTGCAAGGCCTCTTCAGGATCATGAGTAACCAAAACCAAACTCAGCTTATTACGTTCTTGTAGATCGGCAACCAAGTCGATCATTTCCCTACGCAGACCGGGATCCAAAGCACTAAATGGTTCATCCAACAATAACCATGGTTGCCGCCGCACTAAAGCCCTTGCT